>JBASOB010000065.1:0-11759 GCA_049657865.1 Mobilitalea sp. | reverse complement strand
GTAATAGCAGAGAATGAAGTCGCTGCCAAACAGGCAATAGAAGCAATTAAAGTTGAATATGAGGAATATCCCTTTGTATTAGATGCACAAGAAGCAATGAAACCGGAGGCTCCCCAGTTACATGAGAATTATCCGGGAAATATCTTAGGTCATTCTAGTATAAGAAACGGCAACTATGAAGAGGCGATTAAAGAACCGGGGCTTCTTAAATTTGATGACTGGTATGACACCCCGACGGTTCAACATTGTCATATAGAGAATCATATTTGTTATGCAAGTATGGAGGATAATAAGATAGTGGTAGCATCCTCAACGCAAATCCCTCATATTGTTCGTAGGGTAGTTGGACAAGCGTTAGGTATTCCTTGGGGTAAGGTCCGTATTATTAAACCGTACATTGGTGGTGGATTTGGTAATAAACAGGATGCATTATATGAACCGTTATGTGCTTATTTATCTACGCAGGTAGGTGGAAGACTGGTTAAACTGGATGTGTCAAGAGAAGAAACTTTTGAGAGCAACCGTGTACGTCATGCAATACGTTTCCATATCATAAGCTGGGTTCGCCCGGATGGAACATTTGCAGCCCGTAAGCTGGAGAGCTTCTCCAATCAAGGCGCTTATGCTTCCCACGGACATGGTATTGCAGCGAAAGGAATGAATTCTTTCCCGCAACTATATCCTTGCAGCAATATGGAATGTGATACTTATACTGTCTTTACGAATCGTCCGGTTGCCGGAGCGATGCGAGGATATGGTATTCCGCAGGCGATGTTTGCATATGAGAGTCAGGCAGATGATATTGCGGTTGCGCTTGGCATGAATCCGATGAAGTATCGTTCCCAGAATTTAATGCCAGTCGGTTATGTGGATGGCTTTTCTAAAAATAAGAATTATTTTGACAGTTTTAATCAGTGCATGGAAAAAGGTAAAAAATATATTGATTATGACCGTAAATTAGAAGAATATAAGAATCAGACCGGCCCGATTCGTAAAGGAATTGGATGTGCAGTATTCTGGTACAATACCGGAGTATGGCCGATTAGTTTGGAATCCTCCTCCTGCCGAATGGTATTAAATCAGGATGGTTCTGTACAGGTACAGCTGGGTGAAACTGAGATAGGACAAGGTGCCGATACCGTGTTTGCGCAAATGACTGCAGATACCTTAGGGATTGCCTTTGAGAAAGTTCACGTAATATCCTGTCAGGATACTGACATTACTCCTTTTGGTACAGGAGCATATGCTTCCAGACAAACCTATATGGGTGGCTTTGCAGTAAAGCAGACCGCAATGCAATTAAAAGAACGAATTTTAAAATATGCATATGAGATTACCCGTATGCCTAGTTATAGTCTGGATATAAGGGATGGCAAAATCATCAGAACCGCAGATAATGAAGTGATGACGACGGTGGAGGACTTGGCTACAGAAGCATTATACAGTTTAATTCATAGTGAACATATGACTTCAGAAAGCACTTATCAGATTAAAACAAATGCATATTCCTTTGGATGCTGCTTCGCTGAAGTTGAAGTCAATATCCCTATGTGCAAGGTGAAGCTGGTCGATATTATCAATGTTCATGATGCTGGAGCTTTGATTAATCCGGCTCTTGCTGAGGCGCAGGTACATGGTGGAATGAGTATGGGTATTGGATATGCGTTAACAGAACAGATGTTGTTTGATGAGAAAACAGGCCGAACCTTAAATGGTAACTTACTTGATTATAAATTATCAACCTGTTTGGATCATCCACATCTTGAAGCTCAATTTGTTGAGAATTATGAGCCGACGAGTGCATTTGGAACAAAGGCACTTGGCGAACCACCTGTTTGCCCAGTAGCTCCAGCAATTCGTAATGCAATAAAAAATGCAACTGGTGTATCTGTAAATAAAATTCCAATGACACCACATATCCTTTTTGAACGTTTTAAAGAAGAAGGATTGATATAATGAAACAGAGTTTTGTTTAAGAAAGGGGAAATAAACTGTGTATGATATCAAAGCACTATATGAAGCGGAAAGTGTTCAAGATGCAGTAAAACTTCGGATGGATCACCCGGAAGCTCTGATTATTGCAGGCGGGAGTGATGTGTTGATTCAGATGCGTGATGGTGAGCTGGCAGGAAAGGAACTTATCAGCATATATATGATTAATGAAATGCGTGGAGTAACTCTTGATGAAGAGGGTTCCATCCGCATAGGCTCTCTGACAAGCTTTTCTCATGTAACAAGTGATCCGATTATTCAAAAATATATTAATGTGCTAGGACAAGCAGTCGATATGATTGGTGGTCCGCAGGTAAGAAACATTGGTACAATCGGCGGAAATACCTGTAATGGAGTTACTTCAGCAGATTCTGCCTCCACACTTTTTGCATGGGATGCAATAATAGAGATGACAGGACCGAATGGAGTACGTCGTATTCCAATCCAGGAGTTCTATATTAAAGCGGGTAAAGTTGATTTGCGAGAAGGAGAAATCCAGACTGCAATTCTGATACCAAAACATAATTATGAAGGTTACCAAGGACATTACATAAAGTATGCAATGAGAAATGCAATGGATATTGCAACAACAGCCTGTTCTGTCAGTATCAAACTGTCAGAAGATAAAAAGATTCTAGAGGATATCCGAATTGCTTATGGTGTTGCAGGCCCAATTCCACTACGAGCAAGCATCTCGGAGAGCGTTGGAAAAGGGAAAGCAATTTCGCAAGAACTTATCGATTTAATTGGTAAAACAGTACTTGAAGATGTAAAACCGCGTGACAGTTGGCGTGCTTCTAAAGCTTTTCGCCAGCATCTTGCCACTGAGCTGGTGCAAGGTTGCCTGATAGAAGCAATCAAGCTTTCGGGAGGTGTGATATAATGTCAGTACAATATAAACTTATAAAATGTAACATTAATGGAAAAGATACAGAAACCATGGTAGATGTTCGTGCATCCCTGACCGATATGCTCAGAAATGATTACAGCCTTACTTCGGTTAAAAAAGGCTGTGAAGTAGGTGAATGCGGAGCTTGTACGGTGA
Organism: Mobilitalea sp.; assembly: GCA_049657865.1. Classification (GTDB taxonomy): domain Bacteria; phylum Bacillota; class Clostridia; order Lachnospirales; family Lachnospiraceae; genus Mobilitalea. The sequence continues at coordinate 8,722 of JBASOB010000065.1, read as the reverse complement.
TTATTGATGGAGAGTGTTATAATTCCTGTATTTATCTTGCGATATGGGCAGAAGGTAAGAAAATAAGGACACTCGAGAGCCTGCTTGGTCCGAATGGAGAATTAGCTGATATTCAGCAGGCTTTCGTGGATGAAGCAGCGGTTCAATGCGGTTTCTGTACCCCTGGGTTTATCATGACTGCAGTTCAACTTCTTGAAACTGGCAAAGAATACAGTCAGGATGAACTTAGAAAACTACTTGCAGGAAATATGTGCCGTTGCACCGGATATGAGAATATTTTGAATGCAGTGGAAAAAACAATGCTAAGACGTTTGGGGAAACTTAAATAGGAAGAGAAATAAGAGAAATAAAGCATATAGAAATTATCAAAAGAAATTATAAAGAAAAATTATTAAGAGAAATTATCAAGAGAAATTATCAAGAGAAATTATTAAGAGAAATTATTAAGAGAAATTATCAAGAGAAATTATCAAAAGAAATTATTAAAAAGAAAATATCAAAAGAAAATATCAAAAGAAATTAACAAAAATGAATTAACAAACGAACAAAAAGAAATTAACAAAAAGAATAAACATGTTAATAAAAAAAGATAGAAAGTAATGGCTTAATAATTAGCCACTATTTTCTATCTTTTTATTTTATTAATGAGAAAATTACAGTATTAGCATGCGAAAAAATGAATATAGAATCGGTGAATATATAGCTGAATATTAATCTGAATATAAAGCTGAATATAAGTTTTAATACAGAAGCTTAATTATAGAAGATACTACAGTTTGGAATCAGATTCAGGGCTCCTGAGGTGGAGTGTTCTATGAAATCAGTTCATCTAATATTTTCATATATTTTACCTGAAGTTTCAAATCTTTTGCTCCAACCTGAGGCTTCTTGAAATCTTCCAGAAAAGAGAAGGAAACAGAAAAAAACCGTTCCATCCGTTCTATGTATTCTGTTGAAAAGAATTCTTTACTTCCGAGGAGGGAGGAAAAGATGAGCTGGTCGCAATTTGACAGTACAAAATCTTTAAAAGAATCATTTTCTGAATGATAAGAATCCATCAGATGATGGATAAAATATAGCATCTGATTTACAATCTTTTCTTCTTGCTCACAGTTTAAATCAATAGTAAACAGAGTTTGATGCCCCTGCTTACTGTCCTCCTTAATATCTTGAAGATCATCAGCTAACTGGAGGAAAAATCCAAAACCAAGATAGAAGAGAAGATCTTCTTTCGTCATTTCCTTTTTTACGATAAATCGGTCGACTAAGACGGAGGTGGCACCTTTATAGATGGAAATATCCAACCGCTCATCTAGAGTTAAGCAGGTACCTTTATTTTGCTGACGTAGGCTTTCCTCCTGAGCTTCCAAAATCATAAGCAGTAACATATAAATTCTGGAATCTTTATCACGGGGATATTCAGATTCGATGGCTTGCAGTAAGAGACAGGTTTTCTGCGCATGGGCAGATTTTGGATTCACTTCTTTGCCTTCGATTTTATCACGGATGAGCTGATTATATTTGATTTTATCCTGAGCGGAGTAATGATCACTATCAATATAATTATCAGTGAAAGGATAAAGCATGCTGTATCCAAAGCCAGCCATACTAAAGTCGGGAGTTAACTGGTGAATCACATTAAACATCGCATAGACGATATAATTTCTGATTGCCTGTCCTAGATCTTCTATGGATAATTCGGGTGAAAAGCTGCGAGCCTGTCGAAGAAAGTCTTTTACCTCTGTGTAGAAATCATCTATAGTTTTTAGGTCCATAGAATGATGAACGCCGATGATAGTTTCGTTGTATAATATATCTTGCAGGAATGCATCTGTTTTGCGTTTCCATCTGCTCCGCTTGATAGGCAGGCGGGAATAACTTTTAATCAGTTTCTGGAAATCAGCTGAAATGGTTTGAATATACTGCTCGTTATCTGTTTTAGTTTCTTTCGAAACCTCAGTTAAAAAGTCAGGAAACGTATTGGAAGAGGAGAGCCATTCCTTTTTAATTTCATTGAAACAGTATTTTTTGATTATGGTTTTTTCTAATATCATTATTTCACCTGCCTATATGTAATTTGTTTTTTGAAGTATATAGAGAAAAATTATATAATGCATCCTGTTAAAATTATCAATATTTGTATCTCTATTTACTTATTATGACATAAACAAAACACATTTTATATAGTAACATACAAAACAAATAATTTATAGAGAACAAGTATTGTGCTATACCTGATTTTTTCTATGAAAATTACGTGAATCAGAAGGGTTGCAGCAATTAAAAGCTTATAAGCTTGATCCAATCGGTAAAATGTTAGATATTCTGAAAACGTTTTTCCGGTATAGGATTTGAATAAACGGCATAGTTCTATTTTTATCATAGATTATAACATGAATTTTTTGCGGTTTCTTCCTCAATTAGTGACCTGATGACTGGTTTTAGGTTATAATGAGAATATCATATCAATTATTATTAGTCAAATAAAGGAGAACAGAATACGATGTTAACAGCGGTAAAAGCAAAAAAATCCAAGATAGAAAAGGTTATTAAAATGGATTCAATATTAATTCTGGTAACTGAAAATGGCAAAATCAAATTAGAACCATACAGTGATTCAATCATCCGAATTGTGTATACACTAAATGATAAATTTATTGAAGAGCAAAGTGCCGGAACAATTAGGAAAACTCAAAATGCAGAATGGTCTTATACGGAGAATGATCGGAACGTAATATTAAAAACAGAAAAAATCAACTTAGAGATAGAGAAAGAAACAGGTGCATTTACATATTATAATTATCATGGCAGACGATTGACTGGTGAACCGAAAATAGGAGGGAAGTCTTTCCTTCCATTTGAATCTTTTAAGACGGTTTTAGATGATAACAGTATTGTTGAGAAAATAGTGACTCCAGATGGAGTCAAAGAGATAGTGCGTGATGCAAATAAGGCATACAATGAAACATTATATCATACACGTTTATCGTTTGAATGGGATGAAAATGAGGCATTATATGGTTTGGGATCTCAAGAAGAGGGGAATTTAAATCTAAGAGGAACAAGGCAGTATATTCATCAGGCTAACCTAAAAATAGGAATACCAGTATTGATTTCAACAAATGGGTACGGAATATTAATGGATACTTATGCTCCTATGATTTTCAATGACAATGAATATGGTTCCTATCTCTATTCACAGGCTTCAAAGGAATTGGATTATTACTTCATGTATGGAGAAAATCTTGATGGTGTGATTGAAGGATACCGTACGTTAACTGGTAAGGCTTCCCTTCTTCCTAAATGGGCGTTTGGATATATGCAGTCTTTGGAACGCTACGAATCTCAACAGGAAATTATTGATACGGTTATGGAATATCGGAGACGACAAGTTCCACTTGACAGTATCGTTCTTGATTGGCAGTCCTGGGAAGGTGACCTTTGGGGTCAAAAGACTTTTGACGAAAGCCGTTTTCCGGATCCGAAAGCAATGACCGATTTGTTACATGAAAATGGTGTGCATTTTATGATATCAATATGGCCGAATATGTCCAAAGAGTCACAGAATTACATTCAGATGAAAGAAGAAAACTGTCTTTTTCAACAGTCGGAAATATATAATGCATTTGATGAAAAAGCACGTCGGCTCTACTGGAAACAGGTGAATGAAGGATTGTTTTCTAAAGGAATTGATTCTTGGTGGTGTGATTCAAGCGAACCGTTTACTCCAGAATGGAATAGCCAGATAAAACCGGAACCGGATTATAATTTTCAGGATTTTCATAATACGGCTAAAATTTATATGGATGAAACAATGACCAATGCATATCCACTGATGCACGCCAAAGCAATATATGAGGGTCAGCGAAGTGTAAGTGATGATAAGAGAGTAGTAAACTTGACGAGAGGTGGTTATACAGGCCAGCAGAAGTATGGTACTATTCTTTGGTCAGGGGATACTTGCGCAAAATGGAGTACTTTAAAGAAACAGATACCGGCCGGCCTTAATTTCTGTGCCGCAGGTATGCCATATTGGACGCTTGATATAGGAGCCTTCTTTGTGAAACAGGGGCATATGTGGTTCTGGGATGGTGACTATGAAGAGGGATGCAACGATCTTGGTTATCGGGAGCTTTATACCAGATGGTATCAATATGGATCATTTTTGCCAGTATTTCGTTCTCACGGAACTGATACCAGAAGAGAAATCTGGCAGTTTGGTGATAAAGGAGATATGTTCTACGACAGTATCGAAAAATTCACACGACTACGTTATCAGCTAATGCCATATATCTATTCTCTTGCTGCAATGGTTACTTTAAAAGATGATACAATAATGCGCCTTTTGGCATTTGATTTTCAGCACGATATCAATGTATATGACATCAAAGACCAGTTTATGTTTGGAAACTGTTTCATGATTTGCCCAGTTACTGACCCTATGTATTACGGACCGAATTCAACAAGAATGGAAGATACTGATAAGGTTCGTACGGTTTATTTACCAGGCGGATGCATTTGGTATGATTTCTGGACAGGGGAAGCCTTTTTAGGAGGTCAGGTGGTTACGGCTAATGCTACCATTGATAGAATCCCTTTATATGTTAAATCCGGTGCAATTATTCCTATGGCTGAGGTGGCTCAGCATACCGGTGCAATCAATGAACAAGAGATAGATCTTCAAATTTATACAGGCGATAATGGCTTCTTCACCTTGTATCAGGACGAAAATGACAACTATAACTATGAGAGAGGTATCTATTCCACGATAGAAATGACTTGGAATGAAACTGAGGAAAGCCTTACTCTGCATAAACGAAAAGGAAGTTATCCTGATATGCCTAAAGTTATTAAATTTAAAATTCATAAGAATGGTGGGGAAGCCAAAATAGTTACATACAATGGTGAAGAAATAACAATAACATATATAAATTGTTAATTCGCACACTATAGTATATGAAAAGAAATATTGATTTGTTGTATATGAAAAGAAATATTGAGTTCTTTGGTGACATAATCACAGATAATAAGAGAGAATAGACTATAATAAACTTAATAGATAATTACTCGGCACCTTCACAGTTATTGGGCATCTTTCAAAGCCTTTGTACATAAAATGGATAAGAACTATCCACTTGGGGCTGAAACACTCAAAGTCATTAAGGGATTCACGGGGCTGAATAGTTAAATTTCATAAATTATTTGTGATTGAAGATACAAGGAGGAAGAAAAATGTTTGAATTCTTAAAAAGAGATGATAGTAAAGTGATTAATGTTAACGATATGGATGGTTTGATTGGAAAAGCAGAGATTATAGATATTAGAGAACCATCAGAATATAGTAGAGGAAGTCTCAAGGCAGCAAAGAATATTCCAATGGGAAATATACTTGCAGAGCCGGATAAATATCTGAAAAAAGATAAGACATATTATATTATGTGTCAGTCAGGAGCAAGAAGCGGGAGAACCACAAAATCTCTTACTAAGCTTGGATTTAATGTGATTAATGTATCCGGAGGCATGGGATCCTATGTCGGAACCAAGAGAAATAAATAAGAAATCTTTTACAAGCTGAAGATAGATACAGTCAGTTCAATAATGATAATAAAACAGGCAGCAGTAACTGATTTGTATTCGGTTGCTGCTGTCTGTTTTGAATGGTATGGAGGTATTAGATTGAAAATGATTTTTCGTACACAAAGTTGTACCTGTGAACCAAAGTTTGCAGGTAGAGAGAAAGGCATGGTTGTTAATATGAAATATATAAAACAAGAAAAAGATATGTTAAAAAAAACCTTGACGGAATTGCAATATGACGTGACACAGAATAATGCTACGGAACCTCCTTTTCGCAATGAATATTATAATAAATTTCAGGAGGGGATTTATGTGGATATCACGACAGGAGAACCTCTCTTTCAGTCAGAAGATAAGTTTGAATCAGGCTGTGGGTGGCCTAGTTTTGCGAAACCTATTAATGAGAATATGATACAAGAAATTTACGATTCAAGCCATGGCATGGTGAGAACTGAAGTTAGAAGCAGGACCGGTGATGCACATTTAGGTCATATATTTCCGGATGGACCGAAGGAAATGGGAGGATTACGGTATTGCATCAACAGTGCCTCTTTGAAATTTATTCCAAAAGAAAAGATGGAATCGGAAGGTTATGGTGATTATTTGAATATTTTCGATAAAACTACGGACAACTAAGGAATCATAAATGAAATAACTGACAAATAATACGGAACAACAAAATAGCACAAAAATAGATAAAGATATTGATAATAGTTGCACAACAATTGGGGATAAAGTATAATAACAATGCACGGTAAGTCATTTTAAACGAATTGATCGCTAACGTTCTAGTTATGAAGAACAGTAGAAGGAGGAAAATGCTTATGAGTATGTTTTGTTATCAATGCCAGGAAACTGCAAAAGGAACCGGTTGTACGGTGAAGGGTGTATGCGGTAAAACCGAAGAGGTTGCAAAGCTTCAAGATTTATTGATTTATACTTTAAAAGGAATTTCTGAAATCGTCAAAGAGGGAAAACTACCTGTCAAGGACTTAGGCATCATTAATTATGAAGTGATCAACAGTCTGTTTATTACGATTACCAATGCTAATTTTGATGCAGAGGCAATCGAACAGCAGATAAATAAGATGATAAAATTACGAGATGAATTGAAACTAAAAACGAAGCTGATAGATTTAAAAGATACAGCAACATTTCAAGTTACCACAAGAGAGTCTATGCTTCTTAAAGCAGAAAAGATTGGGGTATTATTAACAGAAAACGAAGATATCAGGTCTTTGAGAGAATTAATAGTTTATGGAGTCAAGGGGATGGCAGCATATACGGAACATGCTTTCAATATAGGATATAGCGATTTGGATATCTATGCATTTATCTATAAAGCTTTGGCCTCCGTTCATGATGATTCGTTATCCGTAGATGATTTAGTAGCACTCACTTTAGAAACCGGAGAATATGGTGTGAAAGCGATGGCATTACTTGATAAAGCCAACACGGAGCGTTTTGGTAAGCCAGAAATCACCAGTGTTAACATTGGTGTAAGAAAGAATCCGGCCATATTAATTTCGGGCCATGATTTTGTTGATTTGGAACAATTACTAGAACAAACCAAAGGTAGTGGAGTTGATGTCTACACCCATGGTGAAATGCTTCCCGCACATTATTATCCGGCATTTAAAAAATATGATAATTTAGCTGGTAATTACGGAAACTCGTGGTGGATGCAGATTACTGAATTTGAGTCCTTCCATGGACCTATTTTATTTACGACCAACTGTATCGTTCCACCTAGAAATGAAGAAGTCAGAGACCGTATCTTTACAACGGGTGCTTCTGGATATCCGGGCTGTACTCATATTACACCTGATGCAAACGGGAAGAAGGACTTTTCAAAAATTATTGCATTAGCGAAGACCTTACAGGCACCGACCGAAATAGAAGAAGGAACTATTGTAGGTGGATTTGCACATGATCAAGTGATTGCATTAGCAGATAAAGTTGTGGATGCTGTAAAAACAGGAGCAATCAAGAAGTTCTTTGTAATGGGTGGTTGTGATGGTAGAATGAAATCCAGAGAGTATTATACGGACTTTGCGAAAAAGCTCCCACCGGACACAGTAATTCTTACAGCTGGATGTGCTAAATTCCGCTATAATAAATTAGGATTAGGAGATATTAATGGAATACCAAGAGTATTAGATGCTGGTCAGTGTAATGATTCTTATTCCTTAGCAGTGATAGCATTGGCACTTAAAGATGCATTTCAATTAGATGATATTAATAAGCTTCCGATTGTATATAATATTGCGTGGTATGAGCAGAAAGCAGTCATTGTATTATTGGCTTTATTATTTCTTGGAATCAAGAATATACATCTGGGACCAACACTGCCAGGATTCCTGTCGGCAAATGTTGCAAAAGTTTTAGTAGAGAATTTCGGAATCGCTGGAATAGGGACCGCAGAAGAAGATGCCGTGGGATTTATGGCATAAGTACGTTATAAGTGAAGACAGAGAGGTTGTGGATAGAATGATGCCAGTAATTTTTGTAGGACATGGGTCACCGACGAACGCAATAGAAGATAACGAATATACAAGGACCTGGAAGCAGATGGCAGCTTCTATCCCAAAGCCTGCAGCAATACTATCAGTCTCTGCTCACTGGGTAACTGAGGGAACGAAAGTATCTGTCCTTGAAAAACCGAAAACGATTCATGATTTCTATGGTTTTGAGAAAGAACTTTATGAGATAGAATACAAAGTTCCGGGTGGTACAGAGATTGCTCTTAAAACATTAGAATTACTAGGAGGCATAGCAGAAGCTGACAGTAGCTGGGGACTTGATCATGGAACTTGGAGCGTGCTTCATGTGATGTATCCGGAGGCAGACATTCCTGTCTTTCAGCTTAGTATTGACCAAGACGGGGAACCACTCGAACATCTTAATATCGGGAAGAGACTGAAGTCGCTCAGAGATCAGAATGTGTTGATTATGGGAAGTGGAAATATCGTTCATAATTTAAGAATATTGGATTTCTCTATGAAAGATGGTTTTGACTGGGCGAAGAAGTTCGACGATTTTATTGAAGAGCAGATAATGGACAGTGACTTTGATGGTATCTGTAACTATAGGAATTTTGATCGACAGGTTCCACTTTCGGTTCCTACTACGGAGCATTTTAATC
>JBASOB010000064.1:0-2779 GCA_049657865.1 Mobilitalea sp. | reverse complement strand
TGTGAACTGGGGTGCGGAACAGGGAGCATAACCAGACGTCTTGCGAAATCAGGCTATGATATGATAGGGATAGATAATTCGGAAGAAATGCTTGCAATAGCAAGAGATAAGAGTGCCGAAGCAAAGGATAGCATCCTATATCTGTGCCAGGATATGCGTGAATTTGAATTATATGGTACGGTGGCAGCAGTCATCAGCGTTTGCGACAGCATGAATTATATCCTCACGGAAGAGGATCTCTTACAGGTATTCAAGTTAGTCAATAATTATCTAGATCCACAGGGATTATTTATCTTTGATCTTGATACACAGTATGAATATGAAGAAGTATTAGGAGATAATACAATCGCAGAAAATAGGGAAGACGGCAGCTTTATCTGGGAGAATACCTATTATGAAGAGGAAATGATCAATGAGATTAATTTAACTCTGTTCCAGCCCGCAGAAGATTCCGAACTATTTAAAAAATATGAAGAAACACATTATCGGAGAGCCTATCCTCTCGACCGAATCAAGCAACTGATTGAAGAAGCCGGCATGGAGCTGGTAGCAGTCTACGATGCATTAACAGAGAAAAAACCAAAGAAAAACAGCGAGCGGGTTTACATCATAGCCCGAGAAAAGAGACAAAAAGATAAATTGTATTGTGAATAGAAAAAGATAATTATTCGGCACCTGTAAACGACGATAAGGAGTATAATATGACAGATTATATCATTAGAGCAAGCGCTGCGAACAGCCAAATCCGTGCCTTTGCAGCAACAACAAGAGATTTGGCGGAAGAATCAAGAAAATTGCATCAGACAAGTCCGGTAGCCACTGCTGCACTTGGAAGATTATTAACCGCAGGAGCGATGATGGGAAGTATGATGAAGGGTGACGATGATCTTCTGACTCTCCAGATCAAAGGGGACGGTCCGATTCAAGGACTCACCGTGACTGCTGATTCCAAAGGACTCGTGAAGGGATACGCCAATCATCCGGAAGTTATGCTTCCGGCGAGTGAAAAAGGAAAGCTTGATGTCGGAGGAGCGGTCGGAGCCGGAATTCTCAGGGTTATCATGGACATGGGGCTGAAAGAGCCATATATTGGTCAGACAAAGCTGGTGTCCGGTGAAATCGCAGAAGATTTAACCTATTATTATGCAGTCAGTGAACAGGTACCCTCTGCAGTAGCGCTTGGCGTACTGATGAATGGTGATAACACGGTAAGAAGAGCCGGGGGTTTTATAATTCAGTTGATGCCATTTGCAGAAGAAGAAACGATTGAGAAGCTGGAGGCCAAAATCAGTGAAATCGACAGTATCACTGCACTTTTAGATAAAGATATGACTCCCGAGATGATTTTAGAACATATCCTTGGAGAGCTAGGGCTAGAAATCACAGACAAAATCCCAACCAGTTATCACTGTAACTGTAATAAGGACCGTGTCGAGAAAGCAGTTATTTCGATTGGTCGCAAAGATATTCAGGAAATGATTGATGATAACGAAACGATTGAAGTTAACTGCCAATTCTGTGATAAACATTATAATTTCACAGTGGAAGAGATGAAAGAGATAATAAAAAAAGCTTCAAAATAAAGATATTGAACTTAAGTTACACAGATAAATGCGGATTAAAATGTTGTAATCAAAATCATTTATAATGATATTCATTAAATTATATGATAAAAGGCAGTTTAAAAGATATTACATAAAGAGGATAAGGTACTACATTGAAATTTGCTTTACCTCAGGATAAAATAGGGTAGAATTTGCAGTTAAACACTAGAAACAGCGGAATCCGAAGACGGATATGAGGGAGAATTCGGGAATCCATAAGTAGTGATAAGAAAAGAGGGGTTATTTATGAATTATGGTTATTTTGATGAGAAAAACAAAGAGTATGTGATTACCAGACCGGACACTCCGGCACCGTGGGCTAATTATTTGGGATCACCGGAATACGGTGCTATCATTTCCAATAATGCAGGTGGGTACAGCTTTGTGAAGAGTGGTGCGAATGGGAGAATCTCGCGTTATATCTTCAATCAGGAAGATAAGCCGGGAAGATATGTCTATCTTCGCGATGATGATGAGAAGGATTATTGGTCCGCTTCCTGGCAGCCGGTTGGTAAACCGCTTGAGGAATACCAGAATGAGTGTCATCATGGAACTGCTTATACCACAATCAGAGCGAAGTACAAAGAAATTGAATCAGAAGTTCTATATTATGTGCCTCTCAATAAAACGCACGAAATATGGAGAGTTACGGTAAAGAATACAAGTGACAGGCCGCGCAATATTTCAACTTTTGGTTACATTGAATTTACCAATGAGAGCAATTATGAAAATGATCTTGTGAATCTTCAATACACCTTATTTATTACCAGAACTTATTTCAAAGAGAATAAGATCTTACAGGCAATTAATGAGAATCATTATAAAAATGCAGAAGGAACGAACTTCAAAGAGCGTTTCTTCGGTTTGGCAGGAGCGAAAGTTGCATCCTATAACGGAGATAAATCTCACTTCATTGGGAACTATCATAGCTATGGCAACCCTGTCGCACTCGAGAACGGGGAATGCGATAATGTCCTTAACTACAATTCCAATGGCTGCGGAGCCCTGCATACGAAGATGACGTTAGCACCTGGAGAAAGTAAGGAATTCGTATTTATCCTTGGGCAGAAAAATGATAAAGAGTCCGCTGAGATTCTGAATTCCTATGCTGATTTAAGCGTAGTCGACCGCGAACTTGCAGAACTTAAGAATTATTGGCATGGTAAGTTAAATAA
>JBASOB010000063.1:0-7148 GCA_049657865.1 Mobilitalea sp. | reverse complement strand
TGGCATAACAGGGTAGATTCTGCTAGTAAGACAGAGATTTTTATTGCATCCCAATTAACACATACTCCGGTCGATTACATATACCTCCAAAAAGACAACGAACTAGAAGATTTAACAAAGTATCCGGTACTTTTCTATCCACATGCACTCATCCTATCTGATGATCGAATGGAATTACTGAAAGCATATGTAGCACAGGGAGGATGTTTGATTATGGGTTGCCGCACTGGCCAAAAAGACGAGACAGGTCAATGCCCTATGACAAAGATACCTGGCCTTGCAGCGAACCTTGCTGGAACAACTGTATCAGATTTCACCTTCGTAGGTCCAAATGATGATGTTATGTATGTAGACTGGAATGGAACGAAGATAGAGGCACCAATATTCAACGACATCTTAGAGGTTGCAAGCGATAATGCTAAGGTACTCGGAACATATATTGGAAACTACTACGATGGAAAACCAGCGCTTATAGAGAATACCTATGGCAAAGGAAACGTGATCTACTTTGGAGCAACGTTTACAAGAGAGAATGTAAAGCTATTTTTGAATATGCAGGCGTATTAAATCCATATGCAGATATAATTGACCTTCCTGAAGACTGTGAATTGAGTGTACGTGAAAAAGATGGAAAGACTTATATCTTTGTATTAAACTATGCACATGCGACAACAGAAATTATGCTAAAGAAAGAAATGACTGATATTGATACGGAATAAAAATTGAGCGGAAGTGTAAAACTGAAAGCTTATGAGACAAAAGTATACCAATATTAGAAACCTATCGAATTTAAGATGAGGCAAGGGGCTGTTGCAAAATCAATGTTTTAACTTAATGACATTGATTTTGTAACTGCCCCTTGTTGAATTTATAAATTCATTGCTATTGTACTTTCATGCAAAGCTCGAATAGCGTAATAACCTTCCCATACGGAGTCTAATATTTTGCGAGGCTTTATTGCATCGCCAATTATGATAATATCGTTAATTTTGCCCTCAAGTTCCTCCATTAATGAATTATTTGGTCTGAATCCAACAGCTAAAACCAAATTATCACATTGTAATGTTTCAATTTTTCCGAAATGGTCAACTGTAATTCCGGAATCGTTCACACTTTGAACTTTTGTTGATGTCATATAGGATAAGCCATTTTCTTTCATTAGTTGATTTAATGCAACTAAATTATTCGATATCATTTTTTCTGCTAATATTTTATCTTGCATTTCTACGACAGTAACATCTTTTCCCATTTGCTTTAAGTGAATTGCAGTTTCAATACCAACTAGACCGCCGCCGGCTACAACAATTTTATTACCAACCGTTTTCTTATTTAGCAAAACATCGGTTGCGGTAACAACATTTTCATTATCAATACCGTCTATTTTTGGAATAATAGTATTACTACCAGTTCCCAAGATCACTAGATCAGCACCATAAGAAATTATATCTTCTGAAGTAGCCTCTCTATTAAACACAATCCTTACATTGCTTTTTTGACATTGAATTTTATAATAGTCGATTAGATTAATAATCGGCTTTTTGAAGTTTGGTGCGCCTGCGGCTCTTAAATTACCGCCAATGGTATCAGATTTTTCCCATAGTTCTACATCATGACCTTGCTTTGATGCAGTAAGTGCAGCTTCAATTCCACCAGGGCCTGCCCCAATCACCAAGATTTTTTTCTTCTCATGGATAGGCTTAATCACATTATCTTTTTCTTTACCAGAGAGTGGGTTCACCGCACAACCAATTCTTTGCCCTGCAGAAACTCTTCCCAAACAACCTTCATTACATCGAATACATGGAATAATGTCTTCTTCTTTCTCGTATTTGATTTTATTTGCCCAGTTTGGATCTGCTAGAATTCCTCTGCCAATACCAACATAATCAATTTTACCATCTTGTAATGCCTGTTCTGCCACTTTAGGATTACCTAATTGGCCACTAGTCATAACGGGAATGTTTACAATTTTACGGATTACCTCAGCTGCCTGCAGGTCTAGGTTTTTTTCCATATATACAGTAGGGATTACCAGATGTAAGCTATCATAGCAGCCAACATCAATATGGAGCGCGTCTACACCATATTCTTCTAGCATCTTTGCAATTTGGATTCCTTCTTCCATTTCACGACCGCCAGGGAAATAGTGGCAAGGTGTCATTTTAAAGAGGATAGGGAAGTCTTTTCCACAATTTTCACGTACAGCATCCATCAATTCCATAGGGAAACGCATTCGATTTTCTAAGTTGCCACCATATTCATCAGTTCTAATATTCCAAGCAGAAGACATAAATTGATCAATTAAATATCCACCATACCCATGGATTTCAACACAATCGGCTCCATTTGCTTTTGCTAACCCAGCTGCATAGCCATAGGCTTTTATAATTCGTTTTATTTCATCTATTGTTAATTCTCTACAAGTAATATCTGGATTCCATTTATAAGGAACTGCTGAAGCAGAAGTTGGCAAAAATGTTCCGGGTTGTACACCACCAACTCTGCCAAATCCAGCTAGTAATTGCACACATACTTTTGTTCCATAGCTGTGGATTTCATCAGTAAAACGAGCAAAACGATTGCCATAAGCAACGGAATCTAAGCAGTATAATAATCGACCTTCGAATTCTTTTGTAACACAAGCGCTTACCATAACCATACCACACCCACCCTTTGCTCTTGCAGCATAATAATCGATACTTGTGTTTGAAAAACCACCATCGGTGTCCTCGGTTGCACTTCCCATTGGTGCCATAAATATACGGTTTTTGAGTTTCATATTACCAATTTTACCACTTTCAAATAGTTTCATAATATTTCCTTCCTTCTCTATTTTTTAGCACTGCAGTACTAATTAATTAGCACTACAGTATGATAGCATTCTATTTTCATATTGTCAATAATTTATCAAACAAATTGTGAAAATATACTAAATCAAAATTCATCAATAAGTTTAATATAATTGATGTTTCATATTGATTATGTTAAAATAAATTAGTTTGTAATGGAGGAAATTTATGACTAAGAAGAATACAAAAAATAGAATTATTGAATGTTCCATTGAGCTATTTCGACAATCTGGATATAATCAAGTAACGATACAAGATATATGCAAGGAAAGTGGAATTACCAAAAGTACCTTTTACTATTATTTTAAGTCAAAAGATGCTTTACTTGCTAATTTTTCTCTGTATTCGGACTCATATGTTGAGAAAAACTTTAATCAAATGATAGTTTCATCAAACTATGTTGAGCAACTATGGAATTTTTATAAAATATCTACGAATCCAACGTTTAGCGCTGGCTTTGAAATATCCAAACAAATATTTATTTCAAATTTAAATGAAGATCATCACTATTTTGCACCAGGTGATGTGAAACTATGGGAAACAGAAAAATTATTAATAATGAAAGCACAGGAATATAAACAAATACAAAATACTGCTCCTGCTGATGAACTGGCGGAAACTCTGGTATACGCAATGGAAGGAGTAACTCTGGTATGGTGTATTAAAAATGGTAGATTTGATTTATATGAACAAGTAAAAAAGGTTTTTAATAATATTTTAATGGTTGCTCCGGATATAACCTTTTGATAATATTATAGGCGGATTCTGAGTCTGAAAAAACAAAGTAGTTATTGTGGATAAAAAACAACTATGTTATAATTAAACAAGTTTACAGAAACAGGTGGAACTATTATGGCAAAGTTTTTGAATCTTGATATGGAAAACACAGAAGCGATCTACGATGTTGGGAAAGCACTATCTTCTCCAATCAGGATAGAAATCTTATAATTGTTATATGATGAGAGTCTGATTATTGGTGAGATTGCAAAGAAACTCAGTATTCCTGCTTCAAGTGCAGCGATGCATTTAAAGATATTAGAAAAGGCCAATTTAATCCGAATGGAAGAACAGCCTGGTACAAGAGAATCAACCAAACTGTGTAATAGAAAATCAGATTATATTAATATAAGTTTAGTTGGTACGAATGCAGATGTCAGCGAAATTGCTAGTATTGAAATGCCCATAGGAGCTTTCACTGATTGTCATACTGTACCAACTTGCGGGTTGGTATCTGATGACGGTATGATAGGAATGGAAGATGTGGAAGGCTTATTTTATCTTCCAGAACGAATCAATGCAAAGATGTTTTGGACTTCTGCAGGATATGTACAATACCGTTTTCCGAATACGATACCAAAGAACAGGACCCCTAAGCGGTTAAGGCTAATTATGGAGATCTGTTCGGAAGCCCCAAATTACAGGGAAGACTGGAAATCGGATATCACGGTTTGGATTAATGGAGTAGATTGTGGAACATGGACAAGTCCTGGGGATTTTGGAGCGAGAAGAGGAAGGTTGAATCCGGAATTTTGGGCAAGTAATGGATCAACTCAGTATGGATTATTGAGGACATGGGAAATTAGAGATGATGGATCCTACATTAATGAAAGTAAAGTTGCAGATATGTGCATTGAAGATCTGCAAGTCATGAATAATCACTATCTCGATGTTAAGATTGGAAACAAAGAAGACGCAAAATATACAGGAGGATTTAATATTTTTGGTAAGGGTTTTGGAGATTTCAACCAGGATATTATTCTGAGCATGGAATATTAAGGTCATCCCATAGAAAAATGAATATATAAGGCACATTTGCACGAAATTAGTGTTATATGTGTCTTTTTTTACATTTAGATAAATTAAATAAAATAAAAATGTTTATATGCAAATTTGATTAGGGTGTCATAATAAACTTTTTCTATGCTACCTTTAACATCATTACAGTTTTAAAAATGCTTTGTTTCTTGAAAAATAGAATTTCCCCTTTTTTCATAATTGAAATTAGTAACATCAATACTCTTTTGAGTACTCGTTTTACATTAATTGCTCCAACTTTTAAGGAAAACCACATTTTTGAGCGCATTAGTCCCCTGACCGGCATATTATCCACATGATATCTTCTCCTTAACACGGAAGGAAGTCCTTCAACGCCATTTCTCTTTTTGGATAAAGAACGATATTCTTCAGAAGATAACTTTTGAAGATAGGATGCTCGTTGTACCACTTTTTCTGTGATTTGAACATATGCAGATTTTTTCTGCAACTTCGCGCCACATTGTTCGCGTAATGGACAGTGTTCGCAGGATTTTTAGTTTAAAGATGCCCGATATAATCCGGTTTCTTTATAGTAGCTAGTTTTATATGGTTTATTCCCAACCGGACACTTTATAACTTCTCTTTTATTTGAATCAATTTGAAAACTTGCTTGTATAATATCAGGTGTCTTTCCGATTAGTGCGGTTGTTACAAGTTCTATATTATTTTCAGCAGCAAGATCTACGTTTTCTGTACTTGTATAAGCTCCATCTGCTATAAGAGTGGTTTTGGTTTCTTGCAGACCTAGTTTTTCAATTGTTTCTTTACAGAAGCTACTATCGCTGTGACTATTTACAGCGTAATCATAAGCGGTTATTATGGAACCATTTTCATCTACTGTTTCGACCAGATTTCCAACATAACCTTTATTATCTTTACCTGCTTTGCTTCGATAGGTAGCATCTGGATCCGATGGATTTTGCAGACTACTTGGTGTAATGCTCTTTTTCGCTTTTGGAATGACATTACCATTCGAATCTGTTTCTGTTTGTTCCAAAAGCACACGGCGAAGAAGTTGATACTCTGGTAATTCGAAATAAGCATCGTCTAGTTTTGCGATTAAGGTATTTGCATCCGCAATTACCTGTTGAAGTCTGGATGAAATTTCTTCATTTTTACGATAATATATAGTTTCATTGCGATCTTCTTCGTTAAGATAATGCTCCATGTTTTTTAGTAACTGATTTTCGCCAGTTCGGTTGACTGTCTTTATCATATTTTGTACGCAGGAATACAGAATTTCAAGGCGAGACATCTTTTTACTACTAGAAGATACCATTATGCTATCCATTCGTTTTACCGACGGGTTGATGTTTAGGTATTTTACAAATACCTCTGCCATAGCTTCCATTTCCTCATGGAGAAGATCAACCCCAGTTTCTACGGTGTATAGATAAAGTCGTTCGCGAAATCTACTGAAAGTTCGATCACTAAATGGTTGCTCTTTAAAACTGGTTGTATTAAGCGCATACTGAAATCTTATATCGCAAAGTATGCTTGCAAGTAATTCATCATCGGTCAGATTGAAGAGTTCTTTTAAAATCAAAGAACCAATTACTGCATTAACTGGATTATTCGGGCGGGATGCCTTTGTGTCACTGTATAGAACAGAAAATCGCTGTTCATTGATAGCAGGAAATATAACATCTGCAAAGCCTTTTGCCCAAGAAGTTAATACGAATTTCTTGGTACGGTCATTTAAATTCAAAAAACTATCCTCTAATGAAAGCTGTTGCGATTCATTTGTTGTAAATGACATAAATACATACCATCCTTACTGAATTTGATGCTTTAATTGTAACATAAAACGACCAATATTTCCAGTAAATTCAGTGGTTTGAAGTACTTTTGAAGGTGTTGATTTTTCAAAAGATCAGTTATATATTTTAAGGATAGGATAAGTTAAAAATAGTTTTCGGGGTGCATAATCACTTTTGACACCCTAATCAATAATACATCTATTTTTATTTGTCAATCATGTTTGCAAAAAGTTTCTATACCTCTTCCCTATTAAAAACATACCGCTTTGCGATACTTTTTTGCAATTCTATTCTAAATTTAATTCTGACTTTTTCTGATTTACTGGATGCTATTTTCTTATAATAGATCATTCGTAAAAAAGTAAGTAAGACGATGCACGTATAATAAAGAAAGAAGATTTGTGAGATATAAAGAAGGCGCAGAAATGTATTCGATGGGATTGACAAAATTCCAGGAACTCGCCAAAAATGCGAAAGCTTGTTATAAGATAAATCAGCTTGTATTAGTCAATTTAGATGTCCTTGACGAGTATTTGGAGACATTTAGAATACCGGAAGAGAACTTCTATAAATAAACACGAAGAGGTATGGAGGACTTTGTACTATTATGCTTGACTTATTGACGGACAAAAAGTATAATCATGATATGAGGAGGTGCAACATGGCAAGAACAGGTAGACCTAAGAGCGATAATCCCTTGGATAGAAAAGTCAGTATTCGGTTT
>JBASOB010000062.1:0-4953 GCA_049657865.1 Mobilitalea sp. | reverse complement strand
ATTCTATTATTTTACTATCTTGTGATAATAATTCATAATCCTCCGGCAATACATATTTCACACCTGCCTGAGCACTGCCTCCCACCTGTCGCATCGTGCTCATCTGCATCGACTTAACCAGGCTTCCTCCAATTGTAAATAAGGAGGTAAATAGAATAGCTGTCAGCATAATTGCGAGAATTGCTATGATATTTTTTCCTTTTTTCGCAGTCAAAATGCGATTAGAAAGATTACGAATCGTTTTACCATTCTTCACATTAAGCATTTGCTTCACCGCCTCTAAGAATCCGCCCATCCTCAATATGAATGATACGATCAGCCGTCTGCGCAATCTCTTCATTATGTGTAATCATTACAATTGTCTGATTGAATCTGTCCCCCGTAACCTTAAGTAAGCTCAGCACATCCTGACTTGTCCTCGAATCAAGATTACCGGTAGGTTCATCTGCAAATATGATTGCCGGCTTCGTAGCTAAGGCTCTTGCAATTGCTACTCTCTGTTGCTGACCACCCGATAATTGACTCGACAAGCTTTTGATACGTTTTTCCAGTCCTAATAGGGACAATATTTCGTTGATATATTTTTCATCTACCATATTTCCGTCAAGTTCAATTGGCAGGACTATATTTTCCCAGACATTTAAGACCGGTACAAGGTTATATGCCTGAAAAACGAAACCAATCTTCCTTCGTCTGAAAATAGTAAGTGCATCATCCTTGAGGGTAAAGATATCTTTATCATCCACGAATACTTTACCAGCAGTCGGCCGGTCAAGTCCGCCTAGCATATGCAAAAGCGTTGATTTACCGCTTCCGGAAGTACCGACAACTGCTACAAATTCCCCCTGCTCAATCGAAATGTTAACATCATCTAACGCTTTTACCTGGCTTTCACCGGTGTCATAGTACTTTTTAAGATTTTCTGTTTTTAATATGCTCATGCTCTTCCTCCAAAAAAATAGTCAATGTAATATAACACTGACTATAACATAACAATCTTTCCAGGTTCTTTCTCAAATCTTACACTTTAGAAAGATTTAACATCTCCCAATAATTCAAACCGATTTGGGCAGATAAATGTCAAAGGAAGATCCTTTCCCAACAACCGAGCTGGCTTTCATATAGCCCTTCTGCTCACTAATGATGCTGCGGGCAAGATAAAGTCCAATTCCTACACCTTCTTCATCCGTTACGTTCCTCCCACGGTAAAATCGACCAAAGATCAACGGTAATTCTTCCTGAGTAATTCCAATTCCCTCATCTCTTATGGAAATTCTTGCAAACATCTCATACTCCATCATTGAAATCACAATCGCAGTGTTTTCCGGTGAGTATTTAATGGCATTATCAAGGATATTATAGATAGCTTCCTCTGTCCATTTGCGATCAAATACTGCTTCCATCTCTTCGCTGACATTTTCTAGTTGAATCGTAATTCCTTTTTTCTTAGCTTTCGTCTGTCCCTCTATAAGAATAGACTGGATCATCGGCAGAAGGAACTGAAGTTTTGGATGCAGCTGTAACGTTCCGGTTTCAAGGCGGGAGGTTTTAACCAGTGATTCAATCAAGAACTCTAATTTTTCTGATTGATCAATAATCTGTTTTACGATATCACAACTTTCTTTGTCTAACTCCTGCTCCTGTAAAATCTGTGAGTATAACATGATATTCGAAAGCGGAGTTTTCGTCTGATGGGATACATCAGAAATCAGCGTCTTGATATTCTTTCTCTCTTCTTCAATTTTATCCTTCGATAACTTTGAAGAGCTAATGAAGCGTTTCCACTTAACCTCTAACTTCGACATCTGGCTTTCGTCATAACAACCCTCTTCGAAGGTACCCGCAGTGGCATCCTCAATCATTTTATTTAGTTTTTCATACGTTTTATTCATTCCGAATTTCATCATCTCAACCTCAATATTTCCTATTTATCCGGTAAATTATATTGTATCAATCAAAAGCTTTCCTATTATCCAATAAATAATATTATCCCAATCGAAAGTTTTCCTGTTTCTCCAGCAAATAATATTATCCCAATCGAAAGTTTTTCTCATGAATCTATGAATTCTTCCACACATATCCAACTCCATATACTGTCTGTATATAGCTTGGTTTATTCGGTATATCTTCAATTTTATCTCGTAATCTCTTTATTGTAACCGATAATGCGTTTTCATCGACATATTCTGCGCCCTCCGACCATATCTTATCGATTAAGGTATCTCTTGCTAATATGATTCCATTATTATCAATCAGCATTCTTAATAATCTCTGTTCCGTTTTGCTTAATACCAATTCTTGATTTCTTTTCACGAACTTCATGTCCTCAAAGTTAAATTCCATATCAGCAACTTTATAGATGAATTTACCTGGTGTAGTCGATTTCATCAGTACTTTTGATATCCTTGCGCGTAGAACCATCAAACTGAAAGGTTTTGTGATATAATCATCCGCACCAAGTTCAAGGCCCATTACCTCATTCATTTCTAGGTCATTCGCTGTAAGAATGATGATTGGCATCGCAGAAGTACGGCGAATTTCAGTTAGCAATTCATAACCGTTCCCATCGGGTAAATTCAGATCCAAAAGGATTAATTGTATCTTTATTTCCTTCAGTACTTTTCTAGCTTCCTGTAAATTATCACATTTCACGAAATTATAATTCTCGTTTTTCAGGGCTAAGGCAATACCATTATTTAAGGTTTTATCATCTTCCACAATCAGGATATTTATCATCATCTGCCTCCGGTTTATGAATCATTTGGTTATTTCCATATTATAGCACATTTTAGAATAATAATTAAATCAATTGTCTTATAAATACAGTCTTCTAAATATATCAATATAAATGCAAAGTGCAAAGTATAAAATATAAAATACAAAGTACAAATAATATTTTCAAATATTTTTCCATAAAAACCGCCTCCTAATCTCTTTCGTACAGAATAAGTATGAATCTCTCACAAGTGTTGTGTAAGGTCAATTCTTATCCTGCAAGTCAAAGACAGGAGGCGGTTATATTATAATTCTTTTATATAATAATCTTGCATTTCAAGGCAATTTGTAACAACTAGCCTTGGATAATCTTTACGAAGATATAGTCTCAGATGTTTTATATAGCTATAATCTCTGATAATCTTTATAAAGATATAACCTCTTATGATCTTTACGAAACTATGGTTTCGGATACTATTTTGCAGAAGGCATAAATGGTCTTATTGTTGCTGCCACTGCACTGACCGGCATAGTCTGAAGTACAATTGTTCCCGGTCCTGTGATGACGGTATTGAAGATACCTTCCCCACCAAGGAACATATTCTTAACCCCCGGTACTGTTTTGATTTCCATCGTGCAGCTCTCTGTCATTGCAGCAAGATAACCGGTATCTACTACCATCTGCTGGCCTGGCTGAAGATTATATTCTACCGCAAAACCGTCAATTTCAATAAATGCTGTTCCTTGACCGGACAATCTCTGCATGATGAATCCTTCTCCGCCAAACAATCCAGCTCCAATTTTTTTCTGAAAATGAAGGGATAATTCTACCCCTATCTCCGAAGCAAGAAAAGACGATTTCTGAACGATCATATGATTGCCGGGAGAAATTGAAAGCGCCCTAATAGATCCCGGAAAACTTGAAGCAAAGGCAATTAATCCTTCTCCGCCCATTGCAGTATATCTGTTCTGGAATAGGGAGTCACCGGAAAACATTCTTCCAAGTGCCTTACCAACTCCGCCATTTGACGTTGTTTCCATCTTCATGTTCGGACTCATCCAACTCATTGAGCCTCTTTCTGTAATCAATGTCTCTCCCGATTCTACATAACAGGTTACTACCGGTAATGGTTCTCCAATAATTTCGTATCTCATAAACATACCCCCTGAATTATTATTTTTTTGAAGATTAAAGCACAAATGCTTTCATATCAACATCTTTCATATTTCCCACCAACGATACGGATGCCGACTGAATATTAAAATATTTATTTGCGAAGTCAATCACATTTTCCCTTGTGACTTTCTCGATGCCCTCAATTAGTTCTTCTATTGTGGTAAGGTGCCCTCTATTTAGCATGGATTTTCCGTTGGCGTTCATTCTGCTCTTTGCGCTCTCATTTCCAAGAATTAGTTCTGTCTTAATCTGCTCCTTGGTCATCATAAGCTCTTCGACCGTAACGCCCTTTTTCTTAATATCATTAATAATCTGATAAATCTTCTTCACAACAGTTGCGGTCTGATTCGGATTCATTGCTGCATAGATCTGAAATAGCCCGGTTTCACGATAAGAGCTGCCATAGGAGTAGATTGAATAAGTAAGTCCGCTGTTTTCCCTGATTTTCTGAAATAATCTCGAATTCACGCTGCCGCCTAAGATTGAATTAAGTATAGAGAAGATATATCGTTCCTCTGACAGATAGGAAATACTATCAAATGCAATGTTGCAGTGCAACTGTTCAATATCTTTATCTCTTTTACAAAATACGTGGGTATACTCCGGCTTATCTAACTTCTTGCCAGATTTCATACCTTTCGCTTTGATGCCTCCAAATTTATCCTCCAGCATTGCCAATACTTCTTCTTCATTAAAGCTACCCGCGATTGAGATGATCATATTCTCGCCCACATAGTAAGTGTCCATGAAATCTAAAATCTCATCCCTGGTAACTCTGCGCACTATCTTCTTCGTGCCCGAAATTAAATATCCCAACGGATGATCCTTCCATACTCTCTGCTGCAGCATCTCATGTACCAGATCCTCAGGCGAATCATCATACATATCAATCTCTTCAATAATGACCCCTTTTTCTTTCTTCAATGCTTTTTCGTCAATCAAAGAATTACTCAGCATGTCAGAAATAATATCAAGTACAATCGGCAAATGTTCACTCAGGGTAGTCGCATAATAAGAGGTACATTCTTTGCTGGTAAAAGCATTCATGTTACCTCCGATTT
>JBASOB010000061.1:0-3823 GCA_049657865.1 Mobilitalea sp. | reverse complement strand
TTTTTAGTATATTTACCTATTTAAATAATATTGTGGTAATAACTGAAACGTAATTGTCCAAGAAGGAACAGCGTATATAAAAACCAACAACAATCAAATGTAATTAGAAATTAATACCAACAGATATTAGAATAGTAGGAAACAGATTGAGTGATGATTGAAAGAATCATCGCTCAATTTTCATTTATAAAGAAAAGATGTAATTGATATAAAATCATATCGCAAATCAACTGATATATGGTTGCTTTGCAATCTGTTTATAAACATCTTGCATTGTTAAGATTTACTTGAAATGCGAGGTGATAACTATGAGAACAGAAAAGAAAGATTTGAATATCAAAATAGGAAAAAGGTTGCAAGATATCAGAGAAAACTGTGGATATACACAAGAAGTATTTGCCGAAAAACTGGATGTTGGGGTAGAGCATTATCGAAAAATAGAAAGCGGATCATATGGATTACAACCTGAAAAACTTCTAAAATTATATAATGTATATAGCATAGATCCAACCTATTTAATAACGGGAGTAAAAAACCAACAGTTTAATATAGATGTTTTTCTGGCAAATTGCAGCAAAGAACAAAGAAATGAGTTCATACAAAAAGTCTTAACGTATATGGGTAATCTAATGATAAAGTGAGAATAGCACCTTGCTTCCTATGGAATATTGAAAAATATTTTAGGGGGGAGATTTTTGATGAGGATAGCAATTTGTGATGACAGTTTAGGTGATATTGAAAAAATTGAAAGTTTACTAGATTTAATTAATGATATTGAAATTGATTACGATGTGTTTCAAAGTGCCGAAGAAATGTTAAGATACATAAAAAAGGATACAAATCAATATCAAATGTATATATTTGATATTGATTTGCCTGGAATGAATGGACTAGAGCTTGCAGCAGAAATTAGAAAGAATGATAAAAAAGCACTCTTTGTGTTCTTAACAAGTTATGACCTGTATATGAAGGATGTTTTCGATGTAGTTACGTTTGATTTTATTAATAAGCCTGTAACAATATCAAATTTGAAAAAGGTTTTAGATAAAGCTACAAAATATTTGGGGCTCATAAAACAAAATTTTTATTTTAGTTACCGACAAAATAAATTTGTACTAAGCTGTGATGACATAGTATATATTGAAAAAATGGGTCGACAGGCACGAATCCATACGAAAAGTGAATTATATAATACCAATCTGACTTTAGCTGAATTATGGAAACAATTGGATGCAAAAATGTTTGCACATATACATACTTCACTTATTGTTAATTTGGGGCAAATAAAGGAAATCGTGCAATACGAGCTTGTTTTAAAGAATGAAGAAGTTTTGTATATAGCAAGATCTCATAAACAAAAATTAAAAGAAAAGCATCTCCAGTTTATGGAGGAGATGATGTGATATGGGTGATTTTGCTTTATGGGTTTTGATTAATTTTTTTGATTTGCTTATATTTAAAAAATATCTGGATGTACTAGCCGGTAAGAAAAAGACTAGTACCTTATTTTCTACGACATTTTTGGTAATTAGCGTTGTTATCTTGAGTGCAGTAAATTATATAAATATTCCAGTGGTAAATCTCATAAGTACTATTTTTGTTTTAGTTATATGTACTTTTCATTATATATGTGATTGGAAAACAAAAATATTATTAGTATCTCTATTTCTGGGAATAGGCTTTATTTTGGAACCAATAGGGTATCTATTGCTCAGCCTTATTCATAATACGAAGGATGACATTGTAAAAAGATACCTCATAGTTATTTTTGTTGAAGTAATGCGAGCTCTGATTGCTGAAACATTTTGCAAACTGATACGTGGAAAGTTAGTAAGAGTGGAAAGACTTCCTGCTGAGATTATTTCGATATTAATTGCAATTTCTGTTTTAAGTATTATTAGTTGCTGCTTAATAATTCGGATTGCCGCCATATGCATTAATACGGAATTAATTATTCTTTGCGTGGTAATCGCCCTCTTGATTATAATAAGTGATTATTTTATGTTCTATATGGTAGAAAGATATACAGCTCTTATGAAAGGCAGACATATAGATGATATGAATCAGCAGGAAATGGAGCTTAAAGAAAAGTTCTATATTGAAGTTAAGGAATCTTATGATTATGTGCAAGGTTTGAAGCATGATTTAAAAAATCAATTGATATCATTGTATGATACTTTTATTGAAGATGGTGGCATAGTTGCAAGAGATAAAATCAGAGAGTTATATTGTGATTTAAAAGAAGATGATAAAAAGATATACACGGCAAATCCAGTGTTAAACTCGATTTTAAAAAATAAATTAGCTAAAGCTGAGGAACAAGAAATTAAAATAAGAATTAAAGTTCGGATACCTATGAAATTGAATATAGACTGCGGAGATATGGGCATCTTATATGGGAATGTATTAGATAATGCCATAGAGGCTTGCCAGAAAATAGATAGGCCAGACCGTTACATTCAGTTGGATAGTAAATTTTCTGAGGGCATGTTGATCATGGTAGTAAAAAACAGTAAAGTATCTGTTATGAATGAAAAGCTTATAACGACAAAAGACAATTTGAAGAATCACGGAATAGGAACATTAAGCGTCCGGGCAGTAGTGGATAAGTATAATGGAACAGTAGCCTTTGTGGATTATGTGGATCATTTTATAACGAAAGCCATTCTTTATGGTATTCAGGCGATAGAGTGACAAACTGTTACAGATAAGTGTCATTCTATGACACTTGTTCAGAAATTTTATTTTTTTATGTTATATTCATCGTATCAAAATTTAAGGAGGAACTTTCTAATGAAAAGAAAAAGCTGGATAAACAAGATATCACAATATGCTATGGGAACTATGGCAGCATTAGCACTCTTAGTGACGGCAAGTAATGCAGCGAGTGCTTGCTGGTATGTTATGGGACAAGATGAATTACCAGAAGAAGCGAAAAGATTACGCAAATTCTAACGAAGGTAGCAAACTCATTAAGTTATCAGATGATGGAAAAAGAGGTTATTAAGGAAGCGGATATCGTCATATATCGTTATGGTATTGAAAATGGTATTATTCTTTTTCTGAATGTGAGTACTGCATTTTTCATAGGAATAATAACGGGTCGGTTGATAGAAATTCTGGTATTTCTATTACCTTTTATCACTTTAAGAAGTTTTTCGGGAGGCTTTCATCTGGATAATAAAATAACCTGTTATATCTGTTCAAATCTGATATTAATGATACCGGCATACGCAAAAGAAATAGGAAATGTTTTAGTAAAAACATGGCAAGGTTCAGCATATGCAATTGGAATTGCGTTTGTTTTGTGTTCGGTTGGCATTATTTTTTCATTATGCCCTATGGACAGTAAAAAAAGAAAATTAGATTTAGCAGAAAAGAAACATTTAAAGATAAGAGCAAGATTGATTTTGACAGTACAGTTGGGAGTTTTGGGACTTTTATATTTTATAGGCTTTAAAGTTTATATGACTCCTTTTGGTATCAGTTTATGTGTAATTGCCGTTTTAATGTTGATAGGAAAATTCCAGTTGGCATGGCAAAAAATAGTTAAATAAGAAATTCAGATAAGGAGTTTGTCTTAATAGTGGCAAACTTCTTTTTTTATAGAGCAAATCAAAAGTATGTATTTACATATAAGGCTTATAAGGACTTTGCAATTTACTTATGATTTTCATATTACAAAAAAGAAATATCGTAAGCGCATAGTTTCAGGGTATACCTAAAACAAATCCGGATCCTATTGCTAGGCTTCCGGAATGCGAGCATTTTACTCCATTTTGTTATTACAAAGTTCTTGGATTGTTTCATCCCAAGGTGCAAG
>JBASOB010000060.1:0-4852 GCA_049657865.1 Mobilitalea sp. | reverse complement strand
GGTACCCCCAAATATGCAGCAATAACTCGCTGATTATTTTGAATTTCATCCGGAGTTCCGGAAGCAATCAATTCACCAAAATCCAATACATAGATTCGATCTGAAATATCCATTACTAGATCCATATGATGTTCAATCATAAATACGGTAAGGTTGAATTTCTTACGAATATCAAATATGAAGGCTGTTAATTCATCTGTTTCTTGAGGATTCATTCCAGCAGCCGGTTCATCGAGTAACAGAAGCTTTGGATTCGTTGCAAGGGCACGGGCTATTTCTAAGTGCCGTTGCTGACCATAAGGAAGTGAACTGGCAATTTCATCTTTTACATCAGTTAAACCGAGGATATCAAGAAGCTGCAGGGTTTCTTCCCGCATCTTACGTTCTTCTTTATAATTTAAACGGAGAGTAGCGGAAATGAAATTTGCTTTTGAACGCATATGTTTTGCAATCAACACATTATCAAAGGCACTTAATTCTTTGAAAAGTCGTATATTCTGGAAAGTACGGGCAACTCCAAGTTGAGTGATCTGATCAGGAGTCTTTCTCATGGTCTGGGTATGTTTCCCACTATTCTGACCGGAATATAGTTTTTTCATAGGACCCTTAGGAAAATTACTTGTAATTATCTTGTCTTTAAAATAGATCGCACCGTTTGTCGGAGGATAAACACCTGTAATCACGTTAAAAGCAGTTGTTTTACCGGCACCATTCGGTCCGATTAAAGAAACAATTTCATGTTCATTTACATATAAAGAAAGATTATCAACGGCAACAACACCACCGAATTGCATGGTAATATCATCAACTCTTAGTATGTTTTCAGACATTTTTACCACCTCCATTTTTTGAGGCTTTTTTCATTACTACTTTTCTTTTTCGCACGAGCCGTACAAGTCCATCCCAGGTAAACTCATTCTTACCCATAATCCCACGTTGATAGAAGAGAACAACAACAAGTAAGATAATGGAGAAGACAACCATTCGAAAACCGGTACGGAAAAGTGGAACTTGAAAAGTACCAAGGTAAAGAGGGTTATCAAAGAAACGCAGCCACCATTCTTTGCTGGCAGTGACAATCAAAGCAGATAGTACACTACCGGTAACACTACCGATACCACCGATTACTACAATAAGTAATATATCATAGGTTAAGGAAATGCTGAAGGTTTTAGAGTCAATGGAACGCATAAACATTGCAAGCATACCACCGCTCACACCGGAGAAAAAGGAACCAATGATAAAAGATAATTCTTTATGCCTAAATAAATTGATACCCATTGCTTCTGCCGCTGTTTCATCTTCACGAATTGCTTTAAATGCTCTACCGTAAGTACTATTAATTAATAAGATCATCAGTAAGATACATACGGCTGCAATTGCAAAAGTTTGGAGAATCGAAGAGTAACCATGGATCTTTTTCAAACCATAAGAACCATTGGTTATCGTATCCATCTGTGGGCTAGATATGATAGAACGAAGAATTTCCGAAAAACCAAGAGTAGCAATTGCAAGATAATCACTCTTTAGCCGAAGAACAGGAAAACCAATCAGGGCGGCAAATAATGCGGCAGCAAGGCCCCCTATGATTAGCGCAAAATATGGAGTTATAACTTGCATCCAATCAGGCATTGCCTCTAACCAATTTTTAAAAGTAGTGATAACAGGTGAAATACCACTGATATAATATACATCCTTAATACTATCTGTTGGAATTAAGAAAATCGCAGTCACATAGGCTCCGATTGCCATAAAGCCAGCCTGACCGAGAGAAAATAGGCCGGTAAAACCAGTTACTAAGTTCATGGAAACAGCAACCACTGCCAAAATAATACCTTTTTGTAATACTGTATATGCCATACCGTACTGAGCTTTATTCCCTTCAAGGAAGAAAAGAAAAGCTAGAATGAGTGCGGCAAGTGATAATGATAAAATCATTTTTTTAGATGTCTTCATACGAACTCCTTTCCTATACCTTATCAATATTTTTCTCGCCAAATAAACCGGTTGGACGGAAGAGCAGAATAATGATCAATAATGCAAAAGTAAATGCATCACTGAACGTGGAATATCCAAATGCAACGAGATATGTTTCACAGATACCAATAATAAATCCACCGACCACTGCCCCCGGGATGCTTCCGATTCCACCAAGAACTGCTGCAATAAAACATTTTAATCCAGGCAACGTACCACTAAAAGGAGTTACGGACATACGATCGGTAAAGTATAGAATAGAACCGATTGCTGCTAGTAAAGAGCCGATGACAAAGGTAGTACTGATGGTATTGTTAATTTTGATTCCCATTAATTGTGCAGTTTCAAAATCTTTTGATACTGCACGCATTGCCATACCGATTTTGGTGTGATTGATGAGAAACATCAGACCGATTACTAAAAGAATGGTAAGTACCGGTGTAACAAACGTAACCATAGAGGCAGAAACACTGCCAATCTGGAATATTTTCTTTAGGAAAGGTATTTCTGGATAAGCACGTGGAAGTGCAGTAAATAAATAAGTAGCTAAATTCTGCAGTAAGTAGGATACACCGATTGCCGATATCATAATCGACATACGAGGTGCAGTTCGAAGTGGTTTATAGGCAACACGTTCGATTACTACCCCAAGAACAACGGTAAGAAAACAAACTACTGGGATTGCTACCTGCCATGGGAAAGTCACCATGGAAAAAATCATAAAATATCCAGCCATCATAAAGATATCGCCATGAGCGAAATTAATCAGGCGGAGAATGCCATAAACCATGGTATATCCGATCGCAATTAAAGCATATGCGCCACCTAGAGAGATACCTGTTAGAGCATGTTGGAAAAAAGTCGACATCGTCATGATAAGTCCTCCGTAACATTCATTTTCATCATAAATGATGAAGTTGATCTAAAAAAAAATTTGATTAATTAATTTGTTGTTTTAATAACTTACATTTAGTTGTTGTTTCGTAAGAAGAGGCTGCCACATAAGGAGCGTGGGCAGCCTCTTAAATCATTCATTAACTTATTCGGTGATGGATACTGTTTTAAGGAATTTGAACTGGCCGTTTTCTACAGTCTTAATAAATGCCATATCTTTATTGGCATCTCCGTTTTCATCAAAGGTAATGTTACCGGTTACACCATCAATCTGTACATTAACAAGTGCATCTCTGATTGCTTTTGGATCTGTGGAACCTGCTTGTTTCATTGCTTCAAGAGCAACAAGGTAAGCATCATAAGAAAGTGCTGCAACAGCAGGGATGATATCGGATTGATCTTGTGCTACCAAATACTCTTTAAAACCAGTAACAAAGGAAGCTGCTTCTTCATTTGCAGGTTCTGCTTCATCAAAGAAGGTGGAGAGAACAATGCCTTCCGCATATTCTCCGGCATTCTCGATAATAGTGGAATTTTCCCAGGTATCACCAGCCATTATAGTAGCAGTGATTCCAAGTTCACGAGCCTGCTTAATAATAAGAGGAGCGGTTGCGATGGAAGATGGAGCAAAAATTACATCAGGATTCGTTGCTTTTACATTCGTTAAGATTGCCTTAAAATCGGTTTGATTTGTCTGGAATTGTTCTTCACTAACGACAGCGCCTTCTCCAACTAACTCATTAAAAGCGGTAACGAAGTAACTGCCAAGACCGGAGGAATAGTCATCACCAAGCTGAGTAATGACAGCTGCTGTCTTAGCACCTGACTGTGCAGCATAGTTAGCCATTACTGTGCCTTGAAAAGGATCCAGGAAACATACACGGAAATAAAAATCATTACCAAGCGTAACCTGAGGATTGGTACAGGAACATCCAATAGCAGGGATTCCAGCATCTGCGAAGAATTCACCTGCAGCGATGGAAACACCAGATCCATAGGATCCTAATATTACATTAACACCAGCGCTGATTAAGGTTTGAGCAGCACTGACTGCTTCTGTTTTATCACTCTTATTATCTACTTCTACTAACTCAATATCATAGGTTACTCCATCGATTTCAACGGTAGGGTAGACCTGGTTGGCATAACGGATTCCTAATACTTCCTGGAAACCACCACCTCCATTTTCACCGGTTTGTGGTTCGAAAACACCGATTTTAATTACTTTCTTACCATCATCGCTTGAAGAACTACTACATCCGGATAACATACTTCCAATCAAGCATAGACTGAGTGTTAATGCTAGCATTTTGCGTTTCATTAAAAACGTCCTCCTCTTATAGTCTTTTTGACAAAGACATCTGTCTTTATATACTTCGTCAGTATATCACTTTGGATGAATGAATTCAAGAGAAGTAATACGTAATTGTTAAAATAATTGGGAATATTTAAGATATATTGGATGAGTCAAATAGGGGATAAAAAAAGTACATATAAATCTTTGGGATTTAAATGTACTTTTATAAAATATTAGGATTCAAATATACTTTTGTAAAAAAATATATTTGAATTATGATTACAAATAATTAATTGCATTTATTTCTTGTTTATATGCTCTTAATAATATTAAGCTGATAACTATTGTTCTTGAAAGAAAGAATACCGACATTCTATATCTTCCCGTTGCCTTTTAGCCAGGTGATCGTATCCCTTAAGGATACTTCAATCGGAGTGAGTGTATACCCAAGTTCATAGCTTGCCTTTTGGTGTGAAAAGGAAGAGTTGCTCGACAGTGTATACATAGAATAAGCTGTATAGAGCGGGGGTTGCTTTAAAATCTTATAATAAAGTTCAGCAAGTGGTGCTACGAACTTAGCAAATCCAAGGGACATTAAAGTTTTTACTTCTTTCTTGCCAGAAATCTTGTGCAATAAATCAAGGAGTTCTTTCACAGAATAATACTGGTTTGACAGGATATAGC
>JBASOB010000059.1:0-1988 GCA_049657865.1 Mobilitalea sp. | reverse complement strand
CCTTAGCCCTGATTATATTAAATATTGATGATTTTAAACTGTACAATCAGCTATATGGTAATAAGGAAGGTGATATTGCACTTCAGAACATATCACAGATTATCAGTGCCAGTGTTGGCAATAACGGCTTTGTAGCTAGGTATAGCGGAAAAGAATTTGCTATTATTCTTCCTTCTTATGATTTGTTCTCGGCAAGGAATCTGGCAGAAGTGATTAGAAAACAAATACTTAATATGAATAAGCGAGAAGCTGATTATACGTTAAAGATGCTGACGGTAAGCGGAGGAATTTGTTCGGTTCCTTATGCTGCTAGTAATGTTAAACAATTGATTGATAATGCAGACATGTCTATTTATATGGTAAAACATAATGGGAAAAATGCAATTATGGTCTATACCGGCAGAGAGCAGAAGCTGGATAAGAAAGTGAAAGACTTCATTCAGCACCGGGAAAATATATATTCGGAATATGCATCTACGATATATGCGCTAACGGCTGCAATAGATACCAAAGATCATTATACTTTTAATCATTCCAGAAGTGTATCATATTATGCGACAGAACTGGCATATGCCTATGGACTTAATGAAGACTGTGTTGAAATTGTACGTGAATCAGCATTACTTCATGATGTAGGGAAAATTGGGATACCGGAACAAATTCTTAATAAGCCAGGCAAATTAACAATTGAAGAATATCAAGTAATTAAAGGGCATGTAGAAAATTCCATCGGAATTATTAGACATCTACCATCTCTTGATTATGTAGTTCCAGCGGTTATTGCACATCATGAGCGATTTGATGGTAATGGATATCCTAGAAGAATAGCAGGGGAAGATATTCCGATTGCGGCAAGAATATTATCGATTGCAGATTCCTTTGACGCAATGATTTCTATTCGCCCTTATAAAGAGCCATTCTGTATTAGTGAGGCATTATCGATATTAGAGGAAGAATCAGGACTTCAGTTCGATCCTAAGTTAGTACCGATTTTTGTCGACCTTGTTAGAAAAGGTACCATTAAAGTATTTGAAGAAGAGCCAGCATAAGAATAAATAGAGATAGGCAATCTACATAAGAGTTAATTAGTAATGCAATAATAAAAGCTGTCATATTAAATGTAACTGTAGCAGTTGTATTTAAGGTGACAGCTTTCTTCATTATTATGATAACAAACAAATTATTTATATCAAAAAGAATGAATACTTATGCTATAATAAGAGCGTAGCGAACATGCTTCAAGTTGCTTGAAAGGGAGGATGTTGATGATGAATAATCGAAGATGTGATAAATCCTGGAAAATAATAATAGCGTTTGTGTTTTGTGCTGTCATTTTATCAGGGTGTCAAAAATCTGATGAAGCTGGTCTAACTGAGACAACTACTCCAACGCAAGCTGAAAAAGTGGTTAATGAACCGAAGGATACTGTTATTATTGTAACGAGTGAATATATACCTTATACAACTGCATCAAAAGAAAATATGGGCTTTCTGACAGAAATGATGGAAGCGGTATTAGAAGATAGCGGTATAAAATATAAAATCAGTTTTTATCCATGGCAAAGATGTTTAGAGATGGTAAAGAACGGAGAAGCATGGGCTTCTTTTCCTTATGGCTATTCTGAAGAAAAAGCAGCCGTTTATGATTTCTCAGCTACGATTATAACAAGTAAACATAGATTTTATTATTATAAGGAAAATGAAAAAATAAAAGAGGAAGTTATGGAATTTACTGCTATCAGTGATTTTACTGATTATATATTTGGCGGTGCGAATGGATATTGGTATGGAAGAAAGTCTGATTTTATGAATCTGGGTGTTAAGGTAGAGTGGGCAAACGATACGGATGCATTAATTAAAATGCTTCATTCTGAAAGAATTGATTTCTTTATTGAGGATGAACTGGTTTGTGATGAAGCTATAGCAAGGTTATTTCCAGAAGATGCAGATAACTTTGAAAAACTTCCAAAGGATGCTAAAATTCAGAAA
>JBASOB010000058.1:0-9054 GCA_049657865.1 Mobilitalea sp. | reverse complement strand
GTACCGGCAGATGTTGCAGAAGGATTTACAATTTCTTTTAATGATAAAGGGACGAACCAGACTAGTGAACTCCACGTAGCAGACGGAACGAAGCTTTATTATACCGGAACAAGTGACACTGCATATGCTACGAAAGCTGAGGCAGAGAATGCGGTAGGAGTTGTTAAGACAACGGTTTATTTCTTTAACAGCGGCAGTTGGGCAAATGTAAATGCATATGTATGGGGAACTAGTGAAGTATTAGGCGGTTGGCCTGGAGTGGAAGCGAAAAGTAATGGTGACGGCTGGTGGAGCGTTGATATTCCGGCTGCACCCTCGGATGGGCTGAATGTAATATTTAACAATAATAATGGAAGCCAGACAGAAAGTATTCTTATGAATGATGCGACCAACGTATATGTCACGAATGACAGCACTACAAAATATGCGTCCAAATTAGAAGCACAGGCTGCAATAGAATATGATCCGAATTCTGTGACGGTATACTTCTATAACAATGCAGGCTGGAGCGAGGTTAGTGCATATTCCTGGGGAGGTGCAAGCTTAGGTGGCTGGCCGGGAACTGCTGCGACGGAAGTCGAAGATGACTGGTGGAAGATTACGATACCTTCACCGCCATCCATGAATATGAATGTTATTTTTAATAACAATAACAATGGCAGTCAGACTGGAACTATAATAATTTCAGATATCACTAATCGATTTACCTGTGCGGTAAATACTACGGCTTATCCTTCCAAGGCAGCATTATTAGCAGCTCATGGATTTGATTCTACGATAACGGATGTCTACTTCTATAATAACAGCAACTGGGATAGCGTGTATGCATCGGTAACGAAAGATGGTGAAATGCTGGAAGCTTATCCTGGAATGGTGACTACAGAACAAGCAAATAACTGGTGGCATGTAACGATACCATCTGGAGTGTCGGAGGGGCTTACTGTAACATTTAATGATGGAGGTTCTGAAAATAAATCGGATACCTTTACGGTAAATAATCGAAATAGCATATATTATACAGGCGCAGACAGTACTGCTTATCTGTCGAAAATTGCAGCAGAAACAGCACTGGGTGTGGAACTCAGTTCGATAAAAGTTAGTTTCTACAACAGCAGCGACTGGGCAGCAGTAGGAGCCTATGTATATGGACCGGGAGCACTTCTTGGTGCATGGCCGGGAACACAGACAATAGAGGAAGGCAGTGGTTGGAGTTCAATTATTATTCCTTATTCAGAAAGTGCAAGTTTACATGTAATCTTTAACAGCAATGGAACCGGAAATCAGTCTAGTGATTTTGTTGTCGCGGATGCTGATAATACCTATGTGACCAATTTCAGCAGTGAAATGTATAGTTCGAAAGAAGCAGCAGAGACAGATAATGGTGTTGTGAATAAGACTCTTGTTAGTATTGCGTCTCCAAGTGCTATTACTGCTCTTGCGAATAAGACAGCAAAAACAGTAGAAGCATTGGGGTTGCCATCCACAATAACAATTAATGCAGAAGACCAAACTGTAGCAGCAAAGGTAATATGGGATCTTAGTACCTGCACTTATGATTCTGCTAGTATTGCGGAACAGAGTTTTGAAGTGAATGGAAGGATTGTACTTCCTCTAGGCGTTGCTAACCCGAATAGCATAAGCCTCTTAACTACAATTAACATAACGGTAGCTGCAGGAAGCAATATTCCTACAGCGAACCCTGGAACAGGAACAACGGTTGTCATAAGTAATCCTCAACCCGTTCAGGCTAAGCTTGAAATTGAAGTTGCGTTAGGGGATAACGGAGTATTGCCGGCAGCTAATATCATTGACCGAATCACGAAATCAGATAGTGCAGAAGTAAATCTATCGGTGCAGTTTGGACAGAATACTTCTCGTGCGGGTTTTGCTTTAACGGCTGATATATTAAATGCTGCTAGACAAGCTGAAAAAACATTGTCAGTTACAGTAAGAGATGAGAAAGATAAGGAACTTTATACCTGGAGTTTTGATAAAGAAGCTTTGAACTCTTCTGATCATGACATGAAAGATGTTGATTTGGCTTTGGATATGAAAGCAATCAGTGGAGATAAAACGCTAGACAAGCTTGACGGTAAAGGCCTTATCATGAGTTTTGCATATGATGGAATTCTTCCGGCTGAGGCAAGCGTCAGAGTGTATACAGGCAATATTGAGGGAGTAACGGTAGGAAGCAAAATATATTTATATCATTACAATTATGAGACCGGTAAACTAGAAACTCTTCCCTACAGCTCTGAATATATCGTAGATGCAGAGGGCTATATCACAGTTAATATTGTGCACTGCTCTGACTATGTGGCACTTACACAAGAAGCGTCTGCGGACATAGTTACAAGTATCAGAAGTCAGATAAAGGTAGTTCCCAAGAAACAAACGTTATATGTGGGAACGGTTTCACAGTCCTCGATCAATATCAAAATTGAATTACCTGCATCTCTTGAATTGGTTGATAGTTTAAAGGATAAGACTTCCCAAAGTTCAATCGGAGCAGTAACAGCATCCTATTCTTCGTCAAATACTAAAGTTGCTTCTGTGCTTGCGGACGGTACGATTCAGGCAGTTGGAACAGGGAAGGCTACCATCACTACGATTTTGACGCTATATAGTGGAAAAGTGAAAACGGTTAAAACGGCAATTAAAGTAAAGAAACCTTCCATTACTTTAACAAAATACGTTTCCTCTATCAAGGTAGGGAGTAAATTTAAGTTTGCTGCGAAAACAGATGGATTAAATGCTGCTGATATCATATGGACAACTTCAGAAAAATCGATTCTTGTGATTGACAGGAGTACTGGTCTTACAACAGCCAAATCAAAAGGTACGGATTATGTGTTTGCAAAAATTGGGAATACGAATGTTAAGAGGAAAGTAGTAGTAAAATAATAAAGCGAGTGGGAGGCGGTTATTCATAGCCTCCCACTCAATTTGTAAGTGTTTCATAGAGAACTAAAATAATGGGAAGAACAA
This sequence comes from Mobilitalea sp., assembly GCA_049657865.1. GTDB lineage: Bacteria > Bacillota > Clostridia > Lachnospirales > Lachnospiraceae > Mobilitalea. The sequence goes on along the minus strand of JBASOB010000058.1, from coordinate 6,066 downwards.
TTGACAGTGAGGAATGAATATGAGAGCAAGCGGAATATTAATGCCGATTTTTAGTCTGCCATCGAAGTATGGTATTGGTACATTTTCAAAAGAAGCAAGGGAGTTTGTGGATCAACTATTTGAAGCGAGACAAAAATTTTGGCAGGTTCTGCCACTAGGACCTACGAGCTTTGGGGATTCACCGTATCAATCATTTTCGAGTTTTGCTGGGAATCCTTATTTCATTGATATGGATGAGTTATATAACGAAGGATTATTAATGAAAGATGAATTACCGAAGCAACAAGAAAAATACACAAATGGACCTACTTATATAAATTACGAGTTATTATATAAAACCAGATACCATATCCTGCGCAAAGCATATCAAAGATTTGATAAGAATACGACTTCTTTTCATCAATTTCAATTGGAGAATGATTACTGGCTCAAGGGTTACAGCAGCTTTATGGCAATTAAAAATTATTATAAAGATCAGGATATGTATCACTGGGATATTAAGATTCGGAAGAGAGAAACAGACGCGCTAAACCATATGCTTCAGGTATGCGAAGAGGAAATAGGTTTTTATGAATTTCTTCAGTTTAAATTTATGGAACAATGGGATAAACTACACCAGTATGCTAATTCAAAAGGAATTCAAATCATCGGGGATATCCCGATTTATGTTGCTTTCGATAGTGCGGACTGCTGGAATTCTCCAGAACTTTTTCAGCTCGATAAAGACCTGAAACCTATCGCTGTTGCTGGCTGTCCACCGGATTTCTTTGCAAAAACCGGACAGTTATGGGGCAATCCACTGTATCAATGGGAATATCATAAAGAAACAAATTATGAATGGTGGGTAAATAGAATCAGACATAGCTTAAAACTTTATGATTCCGTTCGTATTGACCATTTTCGCGGATTTGATGAATACTATTCGATACCTTACGGAGATAAAACTGCAGAGCATGGAACTTGGATCAAAGGACCTGGGATAGACTTGTTTCATTGTTTGAATAAACAGATTGGTAAAAAAGTTGAATTTGAAAATCAATTCAACTTCAGTGAATTAAAAACCCAATCCAACTTTAGCGAAATGAATAACAAATTTGATTGTGATAAATCGGAAAGTAACGCTGCTGGGCAGGAGCTGAGCATTATTGCTGAGGATCTAGGATTCTTAACGGATTCCGTCATTCAGTTACTTAACGAAAGCGGATACCCTGGTATGAAAATATTGCAGTTTGCATTTGATTCAAGAGAGGATAGCAACTATATCCCTCACACCTATAGCAAAAATTGCGTGGTATATACAGGTACTCATGATAATGATACAATAATAGGATGGCTGGAATCAATTCATAAAGAAGATTGTGAATATGCGTTGACCTATCTGGGAATTGATAAGAATAAGCCGGAGGTTCATTGGGATTTCATTCGTTTGGGGATGGCAAGCGTTGCTGATACTGCAATTTTTCCGATTCAGGATTATTTGGGTTTGGGATCGAAAGCCAGAATTAATATTCCGTCAACATTAGGCAACAATTGGAGATGGAGACTGCTTCCGAATGAACTGACGCCTGATATTATTTCGAAGATTGGTCAAATGACGAAACTGTATGGAAGGGCGAATAAACTTATTCCAAGTGTTGTTTGCGAAACAAAAGAGCAGGATTATAGCAAGCAAGCATGAAGAAAAGTATTTTCCAAATATTAATTTTAAGGCCTGCAAAAACAGGCGGATCGGGGATAAGATGTTTAAAGAATATTATTTGAATCATAGGAATAAAAGTATCAAAGACAGTACAAATGAAGAAGTTTTCATCGAACTACTTAATTTCGCGAAAGAAAAGATACAGAATAACGGATATCTGCAGGGAAAAAAGAAATTGTATTATATATCGGCCGAATTCCTGATTGGAAAACTATTATCCAATAACTTAATTAACCTGGGCATATATGATGCAATAGATGAGGAATTAAAGGCTGAAGGTAAAAGCTTGAATTTAATTGAAGAGTCAGAGGCGGAACCCTCACTTGGTAATGGCGGACTAGGACGTCTTGCAGCTTGTTTCCTTGATTCGATTGCAACGCTCGGATTGTTAGGGGATGGAATAGGACTCAATTATCATCTTGGATTGTTTAAGCAAAAGTTTGTAGATCGTCTTCAGACCGAAACAATTAATCCGTGGATGAGTGAAGATTCCTGGCTGAATGATACTGGAAAAAGTTATACGGTTCATTATAAAGATTTCTCGGTTCAATCAAAGATGTATGATATTGACGTAACTGGATATGAGAAACAGTCAAATCGACTTCGACTGTTTGATATTAAAACAATTGATGAGTCCATTGTAGAAGAAGGAATAAAGTTTAATAAGAAAGATATTGTTCATAATCTGACGTTATTTCTATATCCGGATGATAGTGACAAAGATGGGCAATTGCTGAGAATTTATCAGCAATATTTTATGGTGAGCAATGCGGCACAACTGATTATAGAAGAAGCTCTGGCAAAGGGATCCGATCTGCATAATCTGGAGGAATATGCGGTGATTCAGATTAATGATACCCATCCTACTTTAGTGATACCGGAACTGATCTACCAGCTGAAACTACGTAATATTGATCAATTAGAGGCAATAAAAATTGTATCAAAAGTATGCGCATATACGAATCATACGATATTAGCAGAGGCTTTGGAAAAGTGGCCTGTCGATTATCTTGAGCATGTTGTTCCACATCTGATGCCGATAATAAATGATTTGGATAAAATGGTACGGGCAAATCATCAGGATAAAGAGGTCTATATCATAGATGAAAATAATCGCGTTCATATGGCGCATATTGATATTCATTTCGGCTTCAGCGTAAATGGTGTAGCGGCGTTACATACGGAAATTCTTAAGAATAATGAATTGAATGCATTTTATAAAATATATCCTGAAAAATTTAATAATAAAACGAATGGAATTACCTTTCGAAGATGGTTGTTACATTGCAATCATCCATTGACGGAGTGGATTACCTCCTTAATTGGAGAGGGGTATAAGAAAGATGCTTTCGAACTTAAGAAGTTATCTGAGTATACAGATAATGAAGCGGTTCTTGGTCAATTGCTGGAGATAAAACATAAAAATAAAATTCTTTTAAAACAACATATCTTGAAGGAAAAGCAGATAGTCATTGATGAAAACTCTATATTTGATATTCAGGTTAAGAGATTGCATGAGTATAAACGTCAGCAGATGAATGCATTATATTTAATCTATAAATACCTGGAAATTAAGAAAGGGAATTACCCCGCCACTCCGATCACTGCAATATTTGGTGCTAAATCGGCATCCTCCTATGTAATAGCAAAGGATATCATTCACTTGTTGCTTTGCTTAGAAGAACTAATCAATATGGATAAAGAAGTATCAAAATATATGAAAGTTGTAATGATTCAGAACTATAATGTAGCAGAAGCAGAAAAGCTGATACCTGCATGCGATGTATCGGAACAGATTTCTTTGGCATCAAAGGAAGCGAGCGGTACCGGCAATATGAAATTTATGCTGAATGGTGCAGTAACCTTAGGAACCATGGATGGAGCCAATACGGAGATAGCTGAACTAGTTGGGAAAAATAATATCTATATCTTTGGTGCTACTTCAGAAGAAGTGATCAAGCTGTATCAAGAAGAAAGTTACTCTGCACATAAGATATATAATCAGAATCAGATGATAAAGACAGTAGTGGATTTCATCGTGAGTGATCCGCTATTAGCGATAGGAAAGAAAGAAAATTTACAGCGTTTATATTCTGAAATAATTAACAAAGATTGGTTTATGACCTTGTTAGATCTGGAAAGTTATATTGAAATGAAAGAAAAAGCCTTCTGTGATTATGAGGATAAAACTTCTTGGGCGAAGAAAATGCTCATCAATATAGCGAATGCAGGATATTTTTCTTCCGATAGGACGATTAAATTATATAATAAGGATATATGGAAACTGAGAGAAGGAAACATATGCGATTAATTGCTGATATACATTAAAATAGCAACTCAATTGATTTTATGCTTGTAATATTAACATTTATTTATTATCATAGTATATAGTAAAATTTGTTAATTAAAACAGTTCGTTGTAATTTATTAAATGGAAAGTAAGGAATGTTGACATGACTTTAAAAGACATAGCAAAAGAAGTTGGGGTTAGTTCTGTTACAGTTTCTAACGTAATTAATGGAAATCATAAAAAAGTATCAGCAGAAACCATAATAAGAATAGAAGAAGTGATAGCTAAGTATAATTATAAGCCGAATGCGACGGCAAGAAGTCTGGCTATGAAGAAATCTAATATTATTGGTTTCGTAATCCCGTATGTAGAAGAAAATGGTAATTTCATGCAGAGTCCCTATAATGCTGAAATATTTGGTGTTTTCGAAAGTTATGTAAGAAATAAAGGGTATTATCTAATGGTCCGCAGCGTTAAAAGCTGTATCGATATTATTTCGTTATTTTCTACCTGGAATGTTGACGGCGTAATCTTTTTAGGAGCATTTGAAAATGAGGTCATGGAAATACGTAAAAAAATGCAATTACCATTAGTATTTTTAGATACATATTTTGACAACATTGAAATTGCTAATGTTGGAGCAGATGACTTTAAGGGAGGGTATCTTGCTGCTAAATATTTAATTGCAAGAGGACATAGGAATATAGCGTTTATTGGACCGGAACATAATCGGACCGGTGTAATCAATGAAAGATTTAAAGGATATGAGAAGGCTCTGAAAGAAAGCAATTTAGAGGTTGTTCCAAGCAGAAATTATATTACGAATACGTCCTATGATGATGGTGTTGAGGTAGGCAAAAAAATTGCTTTTTCCTCAGAGAATATTACAGCTATCATATCCATGTCTGATATTCTGGCACTTGGCTGCATGGAGGGATTGCGACTCAGCGGTAAGATAATTCCGGATGATGTATCTATCATTGGTTTTGATAATATTCCAGAATGCAGATATTCTAATCCTAAACTAACGACAATATCTCAGAACATATCAATAAAAGCAGAGAAACTGGCGAAGTATCTTTTTATGATGATAGATAACAAAGAACAGATCATCGTGAATGATAAAGTGGATGTTGAGATTATTGAAAGACAATCTGTTAAAACGTTATATTACTAAATAAGGAAAGCAATTAATAGCTGCGGTGAAACTAAATAATAGTTTCGCTACAGCTATCTTGCCGTTATTGGGGAGTTTAAGGAATCTATACACGAAAGAGGTTCTGGAGCATAAGAGGGGAGTTGATTTTTGAAAAGAATAACCGATTAACCAATAATTCTCTAACTTGATATAAAAAATGAAAAAAAGATGTTAATATTGCTAAAAAAGTAAAATTAATATTGACTATAATGTAATAATGTAATATAATTGACCTAGTTAATTGGTTAACCTAATTGCAAGCTATATAAGATAAATTGCACAAAATTATAATGTTTGGGGTGCTGATTAATAAAATTATTTAAAGATAGAAACGAGGAGGAAGTTTATGAAAATCTGGAAAAGAAGTGTAGTTGCAGCTTTAACCCTTTCAATGCTTGTTGCAGGAATGACAGGATGCGGCAAAAAGGATGATACCACAGCAAGTTCAGACGTAACTAGTGTACCGGCAGCGAATGAGGAAGTAACCACAGCACCGGAGGAAGTTGCAGAAACGGATGTATCCTTAAAGGTATGGTCAACAGAAGAAGAGCAGGAAGTTACGACTGCAATCTGTGAGGAATTCGCAGTAGCACATCCTGAGTATAACATTGTTTTTGAATACGGCGTTATGGGTAACGATGCAGTATGCGATGAGCTTAAGAAAGATCTTGATGTGGCAGCAGACGTATTTGTTTATCCTTCAGCAGCTATTCCTGAATTAACGGCAGCTGGTATCTTGTATCCGATTACGATTGATGCTGATACCATCAAAGAAATTAACGGAGAAGGTGCTATTACAGCATGCTCAAAAGATGGTAATTTATATGGCGTACCGGAAACTCCAAATTCATGGTTTATGTATTACAATAAGAGTATGTT
>JBASOB010000057.1:0-1886 GCA_049657865.1 Mobilitalea sp. | reverse complement strand
GAAGAATAATAGGTTCAGAACGAGAGAAGCTTTAATGGAACCCAGTTTATCATCAATTACTCCAAGCACATAACTCATAGGAATTCCTGCAATCGCACCTGCTGACAGATAGAGAAGAGCTTTTCCTACAAATAGATTTGGTACATCAGCTTCTGTGCTTAAAGAGATATAACGTACTGCCATATAGGACATCATTGCATTAATAACAAATTGCATGATACCATAAGAAATAATCAACTTCCAGGCGCGTGATTCGGAAAGAAGTTTTTTAAGAGAAATTGGTTCACTGTCATCTTTTTCGGATAACGGAGCTTTTTCAGCACCATCCGGGAATAGTCCTGCATCTTCTGGAGTATCTTTCATAAAGAATGCAGTAGCAAGACCAATGAGAATAACTACAATACCCATTATAATATAAGCTGATTTAATTCCTACGGTATTGGAAGCCTTCGTTAATACTGAAATTCCACATACAGAGAATAAAGGACTTCCAGCTGTTATAATTCCCATGACACGACCACGATATTTAATATACCAGTTAGCGCAGAGCATGAATCCACCCATCTGTAACGGAACAACTAAAACGCGGACAAGAAATAAACTGATTGCATAGATTGTATAATTGGAACCTGCAAAAGCAATTCCTACGCACCCAAGTCCTAAAATCAACATACTTGGAACCATAAACTTCTTAACCCCATATTTTACAAATGCAGCTCCGCAAATCAGATAAAAAGCAATTACTGCAACACTGCCAAAGGTAATCGGATTCGTTATCTGCATATCGGTCCAGCCGTATGTTTTTGATAAATATGGCTGTAAAATATTGATGTGGTCATTTTGAAGACCCGAATAGAAGAACATGTATACTACTCCAAGAATCATAAAAATGATTGAATAACCTGCAAATTTTTTGTTTTTGAACATAAAATTTCCTCCTCAAATTTTCGTTAAATTTTACTGTTTCCGTTGCTTTTTATTTCATAAAGTGTCTTCCCCAACTCAACTATTCTGAATAAACTCAATTAAAACTCCTGAATTATCTCTGATAAACATAACAGGATGTCCTTCCATAACCACTTCATGAGCAATATCTACCCCATTCTCAAGAAACTTAGTTTTGAGCTTTATCATATCTTGTATTTCAAAGGCTACATGCTTTGTTCCCACAGTCTGCAGATCTGTATTCGGCGTTAATCTTTCCTGTGGAATAGGTTTTGGATCATCATATTGGAATAATTCGAGTTCAAAATCTCCATTACTTACAAATACAATTCTTGCCTTCAGTGGAGGTATGTAATTATCCTGTACAACTTCAAAGTTTAAATTTTTCTGATACCATTCCACAGATTCGTCCATGTTGCCTACACTGATTCCGACATGTAATGGCTTTAAAACTTTTTCCATTTAGAGTTTCTCCCTTCCATATTGCAACTAATTACTTTACTATTTTTAGTTTTCCTCCACTTGCCAAATCATATTCAGCAGCCTGCACACCTTGTACCGTAATCGTAGTTCCCTGAATTGCATCGATCTGTGCCAAATCTACATCGGTTAAGAAAATAACGGAGGAATCCCTAGTAGCAATCCATTTACTTCCCTTATCCATCACTACATTGCCATTCACGATAGCTCCTTTCAGAGTGGTGGAATTTAAGGTGATCCACATTGCACGTCCTGTATCTTCATGTAACAGATCACCGGTGACATTCATATCACTTAAAACCACATTAATCCCATAAGGGGTACTGCTTGGTTTTGTAGCGCATGGGTCATCATTCCAAATGCTGTGAACCAATATATTCTTATCCGATTTGAGATCGACTGCTTTGAATTCAATCTGAGCATTTTGACTCTTGACTAAAACCGCTTCCTTCTTGCACCGG
>JBASOB010000056.1:0-7920 GCA_049657865.1 Mobilitalea sp. | reverse complement strand
GCTTTACTATATGTGATTCTTGCAGCAAGTATGTGGGGAACAATTGGAATTTCAATCAGAATTATTTCTCAGTTTCATTTTTCACCGATACAGATGGTTGTTGCAAGATTGCTTACGGCAGATGTATTTATAGGTGGATTTCTATTAGTTACGGACAGGAATAAGTTTAAAATTAAATTGAAAGATATCAAATGGTTTCTGGGAATCGGCATTTTAAGTGTATTGTTTTTTAATACCTGTTATTGCATTACGGTTCAAATGACCTCTCTGTCCATAGCAGCAGTTCTTTTATATACTTCACCAGTTTTTGTGATGCTGTTATCGATTCCTATTTTTAAAGAGAAGATAACAAAATATAAGTTGATGGCAATTATCTTATCCGTGATTGGATGTGCACTGGTTTCTGGTATTTTTTCAAGTGACATCGCACAAATTTCCCAAAAGGGACTTATATTCGGAATCTGCGCTGCAGTCGGTTATGCTTTCTATAGCATCTTTGCAAGAATTTTACTGACAAAGTATCATTCTTTCACCATTATATTCTATACATTTTTAATTGCCGGTGTCGGAGGTACTTTTCTTGGAAATGTACCTGGAATTGTGAATATCTGTGTGGAAACACCGATAGCAATCGTGGCGATTATCGGATCTGCGTTGACATGCAGTGTATTACCATATATTCTATATACAAAGGCTTTAGTTCATATGGAGGCGAGCAGGGCGTCAGTCATTGCTTCTGTGGAGCCGGTCGTTGCAACTGTAATAGGTATTTTTGTATTTGCAGAGAAGATAACAATTGCTGCTGTGTTAGGCATTATTTGTGTGCTGGCAGCGATTGGAATATTAAATGCAAAGCAAAATTAGTGGAAGAAAGGCTATAAGAATGAAGGAAAATTGTAGGAGACTAATTAAAATTCTGCTTTCAAATGAGGAATGGATCAATGCCGGCAATTTGGCCAATGCAATGGGTGTCTCTGAACGTAGCATTAAAAATTACATTTCAGAAATTAATAACATAGAAAAAGATTTGATTACATCTTCCAGAAAAGGGTATCAGATTGATTCAAAAAGAGGAAAAGTATTAATTCAGAATAAGGATAGAAATATTCCACAGAATTCTCACGAGCGAATCAACTACATTGTAACCCGTATTTTATCAAATGATGCCAATCAGGGTAATAAGACTGATTTATATGAAATTGCAGATGAAATATTTGTTAGTTTTGAAACCATTAAAAAGGATATGAGTAAAGTGCGTAAGAAATTCTTTGAGTTTGATTTATTCTTAACTACAACAAATTCATTTGTAATGGTGGAAGGAAATGAGTTAGATAAAAGAAAAGCATTAAGTGATATTCTGTATGAAGAATTTACAGATCATGTGATGAGCATTGAGGTCATTAAAAATATTTATCCTTGGTATGACCTGGAATTGCTGAAGGGAATTATTGAAACGAAATGTGAGGCCTATCATTATTTCATAAATGAGTATGCATTAATTAATCTTTTACTGGATATAGTGATTGGCATAGAACGTATGAAAAAGGAAAGAACGTTTAAAAATGAAAAACGGGATGATAATCGTATTGGTATTCGTGAGCAGGAACTGGCTCGGAATATTGCAACAGAAATCGAAAAAAATTTCAATGTGACCTATAGTGAAACGGAATTTGAAGAATTAACCATTATTTTATTAAGCCATTTGATGAAAATGGATTTTAATGCAATCAATAAAGAAAACCTAGCAAATATGGTAGGAAGTGAATGCATTAATATAGTAAAACAGCTTAGTGATTTACTGAAGGATACCTATTTTGTTGATATAGATAATGTGGATTTTATCATTAAGTTCACCTTACATATTAAAAATATGCTGGTAAGACTGCGTAATGGATATAAAATTAAAAATCCGCTGGTTAATCATATTAAAAATACATGTCCATTGATTTTTGAATGTGCAGTAGAAGTCTCTAATAAAATTCATGAAATTACTAATTTTGATTTATCAGAGGATGAAATTGGATATATTGCGTTACATATCGGTGGAAATTTAGAAACTCAGAAGTCAAAAAGAAAAGTGATTAACTGCGTGGTACTGTTCCCGCAATATTATGATTTCTCTAATAAAATGATGGAAAAGCTGAAAAGCCACTTTCAGGAACAATTAGATATAAAGACAGTAATTACATCAATCGATGAGATGAAAACGCTAGATAAGATAGATTTGATTATTACTACAATTCCAATCACAGAAATGGTACGGATGGAGACGGTAATCGTTACTCCGTTTTTGAATGAAAAAGACTTTAAAGATATTAGCGATGAAATCGACAAAATTATTTTAAGAAAAAAGAAAGCAAGATTAAAGCAACATTTGATGCAGATATCAAATCCGAAGTTCTTTTATAAAAACATGGAGTTTAAGGGAAAAGAAGATGCAATTTTGTTTATGACGGATATTATGAAAAAAGAAAACTATGTAAATGAGAATTTTGATAATGAGATTTTTGAGCGGGAAAAGCAAGCATCTACAGCATTCGAACATATTGCAGTCCCTCATTCAATGCATATGAATGCCAATAAAACAGGGATGTTTGTATTGCTAAACGAAAAAAAGCCTATTATTTGGAATGATAATACGGTTAATATTGTTATGATGTTTGCAATAAGCAGAGAGGAAAGAGCAATATTTCATGATGTATATGATAATTTAATCGTGTTATTACTCGATAAATCAAAAGCAGTTAAAGTAGCAGAAAGTACTACCTATATCGATTTTATAGAAGCAGTAATTGGATGCTATAACTAGAATGGAGACTAGATGAAAAAATTTGAATATATAATTACGGAACCAGTAGGAATTCATGCAAGACCAGCGGGAATGCTTGTAAAAACGGCAGCAGCTTATGAAAGTTCAATTACAATTGAAAGAGACGGAAAGACGGCCGATGGGAAGAGACTCATGGCGTTAATGGCACTTGGCGTGAAGTGCAATGAAAAAGTGGTTTTTATTATTGAAGGAACAGATGAAGATATCGCAGTGGTAGAATTAGAAGAATTCTGCCAAGAAAATCTATAAGAATACTTTTACAATGTGATTTGCGTTCATAGAAGGAATGCAAGCAGAGAGAAAGGTATGGGAAGCAGTATGGAAAAATATATTGGAAAGTCAGTATATGCAGGTATTTCAATCGGAAAAATCAAAATACTTAAGAAAGAAGTACATAATGTTGAAAGAAGACATGTAGAGGATGTTGCTTCTGAGAAAAACCGATTTGAAGATGCAAAGCAGAAAGCAATTTTGCAGCTCAAGGATTTATACGAAAAAGCAGTAAAAGAAGTGGGAGAAACCGGTGCAGCTATATTTGACATACATCAGATGATGCTGGAAGATCTGGATTATTTGGATTCCATTTATCATATAATAGAAAGTCAAAATATTAATGCAGAGTATGCGGTTGCCACAACAGGAGATAATTTTTCCTCGATATTCGCAACGATGGAGGACGAATATATGAAGGAAAGGGCAGCAGACGTAAAGGATATCTCGGAACGCTTGATTAGTATCCTAGATAATTCTAGCAGCCAAGAATTCATATTAGACGAACCCACGATTATTGTAGCAGATGATTTGGCACCAAGCGAAACGGTACAGCTGAGTAAGAAAAACATCGTTGCATTTGTAACAGTTCATGGTTCTACCAATTCCCATACTGCAATATTGGCAAGAATGATGAGTATTCCGGCGCTAGTAAATACTACGATGGATTTAAAGGAAGAGTGGAATGGATTGCAGGCTGTTGTTGATGGAAATATAGGTGAATTTATTATAGAGCCAACAAAAGAGGAACTTGAGCAAGCTACCATTCAATATGAAAAAGAGAAAAAGCAAAAAGAACTGTTGGAAGAACTAAAAGGCAAAGAAAGCACCACGATAGATGGAACGAAAGTTAAGATCTTTTCCAACATCGGCAGTTTATCCGATATAGGAAATGCATTGAAAAATGACGCAGAGGGAATTGGACTATTCCGAAGTGAGTTCATTTACTTGGAAAATAGTACCTATCCAACCGAAGAAGAGCAGTTTCAAATATATAAAAAAGCTGCCGAGCTGATGGGCGGAAAACAGGTGGTAATACGTACCCTTGATATTGGAGCAGATAAACAGGCAGATTATTTCAATTTGGATAAAGAAGAAAATCCAGCTATGGGATATCGTGCAATCCGAATCTGTTTAGACAGAAAAGAAATCTTTATTACGCAATTACGAGCGTTATATAGAGCTAGCTCCTTTGGAAATATAGCAATTATGTTCCCGATGATTATTTCTGTAGAAGAAGTCGATGAAATTAAGGGCATTGCAGAAAAAGTGAGAGAAGAACTTCAATTGCAAGGCGTGAAACTTGGTAAAGTTGAACTTGGAATTATGATTGAAACTCCAGCTGCTGTTATGATAAGCGATCTGTTAGCACAAAAAGTTGATTTCTTCAGCATTGGGACCAATGACCTCACACAGTATACCTTAGCTATCGATCGTCAAAACCAGAAATTAGACTGCATTTATAATCCACATCATTTGGCTGTATTGAGGATGATAGAACTAGTGGTACAGAATGCACATAATTATGGTATCTGGGTCGGTATCTGCGGTGAACTAGGAGCTGACTTGGAACTTACGGAGCAATTTCTTCGTATGGGTATTGATGAGCTATCGGTAGCACCATCTTTTGTATTGAAATTAAGAGAAAAAGTGAGAAGTATAGATATAAAAGCCTCAAAGAAATCAGATTAATCGTGGTTGATTGATAGATTTAATATAATAATAAAACATAACGTACTCAGAAATGGGTACGTTTTTACATGCATATAATTGTTAGGAATGAAATAGAATAAATCTATCTGGTATGTTAGAATATAGATAATTATTGAATGAAGTTTGATCGTAAAACAGAAAATTGAAAGTAATCTGCTATATGAGAGCATTGTGTGACAAGCCGTAAGAGAATTCCTGTGCTATTCTTGTAATAGGAGGTGACTAGATTGAAAAATCTGGATTCTTCACATAACAAATTTGTAATTTTCCTGAATTTGCAGATTTTGATAGAATGGGTGATTCGTGTGTAAGAGGACTCTTTCACACAAAAATTTGTGCCTGCAGCCTAAAGTTTGCGGGCAGAGAGAAAGGCATGGTTAATAATATGCAAGCATGGGAAGCAATACAAGATTCCTTAAATTATATGGAAGAACATTTATCGGAAAATATCGAGATAGAAACTCTTGCAGAGGTAGCAGCATTATCACCATATTATTTTCAACGGTTATTTGGACGTTTAGTCAAAAAACCCGTATATGAATACTTGAAGTTGCGTAGACTTGCGAATGCTTCAGAAGACCTTAAAAATAAAGAGAAGCGAATTCTTGATGTGGCACTTGATTATGGATTTTCAGATCATGCAAACTTTACACGTGCATTTAAAGAGGCATATGATCTTACACCGGAGGAATACCGCTTTAATCCTGTTATACTTAACCAATTCATTAAGCCGGACCTGAAGTTGAATTATACTACTCTTGAAGAAGATATACCGTTAATCGCTGATGGTATCGTGGTGGAAGTGACTCGGAGAAAATTGGAGAAGCAACGTACGTTTATTGGAATTGAAGGTGAGGTGCCAGAGACTGAATTAACAGGAGGAAAAGATACTGGTATTGCGACTACGGGGAGAATATGGGAGGAATTTCATCGTCAGAAACCGAACCTCCTTCAATTATTACCTGAGGGCAACGAACTAGGTGCTTTTTCTATGGGAAATGCTAGGGCGGGCTGCTGTACTTACCTGGCTGGAGCAGAGACTACCGAAGAGGAACAGGTGGAGGGTTATTCTTCTTATAAACTTCTATGCGGTGAATATGTTGTTTGCTGTTTTGAGGCGGAAAATTTTAAAGAACTTATCGGTTCGGCAATTTTTAAAGCATCTGCATTTATGGAAAGCTGGATGAAAAAGCATAGCTTGGTTAGTGGGAATTTTGCTGTCGAGATGTATTATGGAACGAATCCGGAGGCAAACTATATGGAACTTTGGCTTCCGCTTAGATCATCTCAGAAGACTCAGATAATTAAGGAAACATGGGATAAAACGATTAAAACACAGATGCCTTCAATGTTAACAATCAGTTCCTTTGTGAACAATCCTTTGTTTGAACATCTGTGCCAGCATATAGAGACAGAATATCAGAGTAAACCTGTTCTGGAATATAGCAAATGTTCTATGCAGTATGGGTGGAATGTGAAGTATAAAAAGGCAGGACGTACTCTATGTACCCTTTATCCGATGGAGGGATATTTTATTGCTCTCATAGTCATTGGTAATTGTGAGATGACGGAGACTGAATGGACGCTTCCCACTTTCACGGAGTATTTGCAGCAACTATTTCAAGATACAAAGACTAGTATGGGTCAGAAATGGTTAATGGTTGAGGTGACGAAGGAGGCTGTACTAGAGGATGTGATGCAATGTATCGCTATCCGAAGAGGGAAAAAAGGAAGAAGTAACGATAAAAAAATGGAATTATTTGAGGAAAGATAGAGGAAAGAAGGAGAATCTTCATAGCTAAAAGTTGAAGATCTTACACGCGACATTGTACCTGCAGCCCAAAGTTTGCAGGCAGAGAGAAAGGAGTGGTAATTAACATGGAAGTTTTTGCAGAATATTTATCGAAGATTGATAACCCGATTAATCGGGAACGAGTGTTGGAGGTTTTGAGTTGGGTAGCTAAGAAATATCCGAATTTAGAGCCTAAGATTGCATGGAATCAGCCAATGTTTACTGATCATGGGACATTTATTATCGGTTTCAGTATATCGAAACAACATTTGGCTGTTGCTCCGGAAAGAGCAGGGATTCATCATTTCGCTGATGAAATTGTACAAGCCGGTTATGAACATACCAAGGAACTGATACGTATCCGGTGGGATGGTCCACTTGATTTATCACTACTTGAGAAAATAATTGAATTTAATATTCTAGATAAGACAGAATGTTCGACTTTCTGGCGAAAATAGCACGGAAATAGCAGTGCCCTTTTATATGGATGGATTTTTACTATATTATTAAGAATTTGTTATCCGTTCGAGGTTATTGTATATTTATATAAATATTTACTGTCTTATTAAATTAACGGTTGACATTGAGATTGAATGTTAATATAATTGACTGAGTCATCTATTTATAGTAACTTTAATTCAGGAGGAAATATGAACATCAAGAAACTTTTAAATTCTAAACCCAGAATATTATTATTTGTAATTGGGATTTTTTTGCTTGTTATTGCAATTACTATAATGATTGGTATCATTTACATGAACAATTATAAAAATCCAAACGATAAGATCCTTTCAGAAGCAGGAATTGTTGAAAAAAGTATACAGGTTGGTGAAGTGAATTTTAATTATGCAGAGGGACCGGATAACGGTCCGGCATTACTTTTATTACATGCCCAATTACTGGATTGGTACACTTATAGCCAAGTGTTACCGGAACTGTCTAAGAAATTTCATGTATATGCAGTGGACTACCCAGGTCATGGTAAAACCACCTATCCGGAAGACTATCCAATGACAGCCAACCAGATAGGAAGTGATCTGGCAAATTTCATTCAGACAGTGATTCAGGAGCCGACTTACGTAACCGGAAATTCATCAGGAGGACTTCTTACGACTTGGCTAGCTGCAAATGAACCGGAGCTGGTAAAGGCCATCGTCCTAGAAGATCCACCACTATTCGCTGCTGAATATCCGGAAATTAAGCAGACGATTGCTTACAAGTCCTTTACCACCAGCTATCATGCTGTGCAGGAGGGATATACCGGTGATTTTCTGACCTACTGGATTAAAAACAGTACACAGTTTTTTAAGACTTA
>JBASOB010000055.1:0-26415 GCA_049657865.1 Mobilitalea sp. | reverse complement strand
GCATCTTTGAATGCCATGGAACCAGCAATCTTGAATGCCATTTCTGAAGAATCGACTTCATGGTAGGAACCATCATAGCAAGTAGCTTTAATACCAAGAACTGGATATCCGCCAAGGATACCAGCTTTCGTAGCTTCTTGAATACCAGCATCAACAGCAGGAATATATTCCTTAGGAATAGAACCGCCGGCAACTGCATTAACAAACTCGTAAGTCTTCTCTGCATTGGCATCCATAGGCTCGAAACGAACCTTACAATGACCGTACTGACCACGTCCACCGGACTGTTTTGCATATTTACTATCAACATCAACAGCCTTAGAAAATGTTTCTTTATAAGCAACCTGAGGTGCACCTACGTTAGCTTCTACCTTAAACTCACGAAGAAGTCTATCTACAATGATCTCAAGGTGAAGTTCACCCATACCACCAATGATTGTTTGACCTGTTTCTTCGTCTGTGTAAGTTTTGAATGTAGGATCTTCTTCAGCAAGTTTAGCTAAAGCTTCGCCCATCTTATCCTGACCTACTTTAGTCTTAGGCTCGATAGCAACATGAATAACTGGTTCAGGGAACTCCATGGATTCAAGGATAACCGGATTCTTCTCATCACAAATGGTATCTCCGGTTGTAGTAACCTTTAAACCAACTGCTGCTGCGATATCTCCTGAATATACTTTCTCCAAATCTTCTCTTTTGTTCGCATGCATCTGTAAGATACGACCAACACGTTCCTTCTTGTTCTTATTAGAATTAAGTACATAGGAACCAGCGTTTAAGGTACCTGAGTAAACTCTAAAGAAAGCAAGTTTTCCAACGAAAGGATCTGTCATAATCTTAAATGCAAGTGCTGCGAAAGGATCTTCATCAGAAGATCTTCTGATTATTTCATTACCTTCATCATCGACACCCTTAATATCAGGAACATCGGTAGGAGCCGGTAAGTATTCAATAACTGCATCCAGTAATTTCTGAACGCCTTTATTCTTATATGCACTACCACACAGTACTGGAATGATTGTAGTACTGATTGTAGCTTTTCTTAATGCTGCCTTAAGTTCTACGATAGAAGGCTCAACACCATCTAAGTATTTCTCAAGTAAATCATCATCTGTTTCACAGATGGATTCAATCATTGCTGCTCTGTATTCTTCAGCTTGATCTTTCATGTCAGCAGGAACCTCTTCAATAGAGATGTCGTCGCCCTTATCATCATGATATAAGTAAGCTTTCATCTCAAATAAATCGATAACGCCTTTGAAAGTATCTTCTTTACCGATAGGTAATTGAAGTGGTACAGGGTTCTTTCCCAATCTGCTCTTAATCATACCAACAACATTGAAAAAGTTTGCGCCGGAAATATCCATTTTATTAACAAATGCCATTCTCGGTACATTGTATTTATCAGCCTGACGCCATACTGTCTCGGACTGTGGCTCAACGCCACCCTTTGCGCAAAATACGCCAACAGCACTATCAAGTACACGTAATGAACGCTCAACCTCAACGGTAAAGTCAACGTGACCTGGTGTATCAATAATATTGATACGATGTTCTAGTGCTCCTGGGATTTTATTATGCTCAAATTGTTGGGTCCAATGACATGTAGTAGCCGCTGATGTAATCGTGATACCTCTTTCTTGTTCCTGCTCCATCCAGTCCATGGTTGCAGTACCTTCATGAGTATCGCCGATTTTGTAGTTAACACCGGTATAGTACAATACACGTTCGGTAAGAGTTGTCTTACCTGCATCGATATGTGCCATAATTCCGATATTTCTAGTTCTCTCTAACGGATATTCTCTTCCAGCCAAGGATAATTCCTCCTTAAATTTAAACAAAGAATGATAAAATCTATTCTCTATATCATGTGTTTCAATAAATGGAAGTACATGCTACGATGAAATTATCTTACCATCTGTAATGAGCAAATGCCTTATTAGCTTCTGCCATTTTATGCATATCTTCTTTTTTCTTTACGGATGTACCAGTATTGTTTGCTGCATCCATGATTTCATTTGCAAGTCTTTCCTGCATTGTCTTCTCGCCTCTTTTACGTGTGTAAAGGGTGATCCAACGAAGAGCAAGTGCTTGTCTTCTGTCCGGTCTAACTTCGATCGGAACCTGATAGGTAGCTCCACCGATACGTCTAGCTTTAACTTCAAGTACTGGCATGATATTATTCATAGCTTCTTCGAAAACCTCAACAGGTTCCTTGCCAGTCTTTGCTGCTACTTTGTCAAATGCTCCGTAAACGATCTTTTGGGCTGTACCCTTCTTACCATCTAACATGATGTTGTTGATGAGCTTTGTAACAGTTTTATTGTTGTACAATGGATCAGCCAACACATCTCTCTTTACTATATGTCCTTTTCTCGGCACGTTTCTTCCCTCCTTAATGATGCTTAACGAATCATTGTAATTCGTTAGTCAATTAATTCAACGGTACTCACATACAAGCATTACACTTGTCTTGAGTGGGATAAACCATGGTTTATTCCACCGTTTGTGTTCGTGCTCAGATAATCTTGTTTTCCTACAACCTGTAGCCACAGAAATACAAATCAAACGGAAATAAAAAATTAATCCGGCACTTAACTGTTCAATTAGTAGTTTACTTTTTCTTAGCGTCTTTCGGTCTTTTAGCACCGTACTTGGAACGTGCTTGTCTTCTCTTAGCAACGCCTGCAGTATCAAGTGTTCCTCTGATAACGTGATAACGTGTACCAGGTAAATCCTTGACTCTACCGCCTCTGATCAGAACAACACTATGCTCCTGAAGATTATGACCTTCACCTGGAATATAGCTGGTTACTTCGATACCGTTGGACAGACGAACTCTGGCAATCTTACGAAGCGCTGAATTAGGCTTCTTAGGAGTTGCTGTTCTAACTGCTGTACATACGCCTCTCTTCTGAGGAGAAGAAGCATCTGTAGTTCTCTTGTTTAAGGAGTTAAATCCCTTTTGCAAAGCAGGAGCGGTTGATTTCTTCTCAATAGTCTGTCTACCTTTTCTTACTAGCTGGTTAAATGTGGGCATTAATTTTTCACCTCCTGAAAATTTTTCCCTGCAAGTCGGATTGATTATCAACCCGCTTGTCATGAATTAGAATTCTGTGGTTTTAGCTTGCGGTATTCTATCACACCTAATGTGTGAATAAAAAGCGCATAAAAAATACATTGCATGCAGGAATCTGCACGCTAAATGATTATACTTTTTTACACATTATTTGTCAAGGACTTTTTTGTCATAAGCAGAAACAAATAAGCTTCTCTGAATATCTAGATAATATTTATTATTCTGCTGATTTGATATATTTGTTAAGAAATCCTCCAACCTTCGATTCATAGCTTTCAGGATCAACAATGATAGACATTACATGGTCTGCCCCCTCTACTACTAAAAGGTCTTTTTCTGCCGGGCATGCCTCATATAACTTATAAACCATCTCTGTCGGAACAAATTTGTCCTCTCCGCCATGAATAAATAACATAGGCAGTTTGTCCTTCTTAACCTGTTCTAAAGCGGATGCTTCCGAAAAATCATATCCAGCCTTAATCTTCGTCAGCAGACTAGTTGCATTCACAATCGGAAAACCAGGAAGTCGGTACATCGTCTTCAGTTGATAGGCCAGCTGCTCCTCAACAGAGGAATATCCACAATCTTCTATAATTACTTTCACCTGTGGCGGCAGTTCTTCTCCGCTGGTCATCATAACTGTAGCTCCCCCCATTGAAGTGCCAAATAGAACAATCTGTGCGTCCTCCCCTGTTCTCTCAATCACCTCGTGAATCCACCTTTGATAATCCTTGCGCTCATGCCAGCCAAAGCCCACATAATTCCCTTCACTATCTCCATGTCCGCGGGCATCCGGCATTAAAACGTTATATCCAAGCTTGTCACGGAAAAACATGGCAAAAAAGATCATATCCTTCGCTTTTGATTTGTATCCGTGTGCTATGATCACAGTGTTTACTGTAGGCTCCTCTGCCGGCACATAGTATCCTACCAGCTCTAATCCATCCTCAGAAAAAGTTCTCCATACTTTATATTCATGGTTTTCCATCCACTCCATGTTGTTGGCTTCCTTTTCTGCAATTTCTGTATCTGTTGAATTATCCATATTCTCAAAAGGCATCTGTTTGCTGCTTCTCTTTATTGCGAAATTATAAAAATATAGTCCAGCTCCTGCCAATCCTACCGTACAAAGCGTCATCATTGCGCTGCCAACAAGAAGTATCTTATTTCTTTTCTTCATAGATTCCTTCCTCCTTCCTTCGGAGTAACTTAAGTTACCTCCGGTATGCGAATTACTTCTGCTTCTATTGCTTACTATAATAAAGGATAGTTTTCGATTCTCTATTCCTATTATAATGAACGATATGACAGTCGTCAATTCTGATTAATAAGTATGCCAGCAACTTCTCCCATCAAACTAATGAGTTAAATAATAACTGCTAGTGTTCTTGAATATTTGCAAATAGTATAGTAAGATTTATCTAAATGTTTATGCAAGATATAAAATAGTATACTTTAAAAAGATACCGAACATATTTATAGGAAGAAACACAGCTTTCACAGAGGAGGTTTTTGTATGAAAGATATGGCTCAAACGGAAAGACAGATTTTTATCTTACTGCTGCTTTCGGAAAATAAAAGAGGGTACACCATTAATGATATTCATGCTTCCTTGGAAAAATGGGATGTAATCGTCGACAAGAAAACTATTATGAGAGATATCGACAGTCTGTCCCAAATCTGTTTCATTTCTGAAGAAGACAAGAACGGAAAGACATATTATACTGCTGATAAATTCCGTCTCCATGAAATCACCTTCACTTCACCGGAATTAATTTCGTTGGCATTTCTCCTCGAACTTCTCAAACCTTATCAGTATATGGCAATGGGTAAAACCTCGCAGGAATTAATTCACAAACTGTTAGACAATACTACTAATTTAAATCGCGAATTCATTAAACACTTTTCTGGATTAGTCTCGATTAATACAAACGATTACATAAGTGATGAAATTAATCCCGAAGTAGAGGATCGGCTTCAGTCTGCGATACGAAATAAAACAAAGGTAAGAATCATTTATCACAGCTTTGCAGGAGACGAAGATACCATCCGCATTATTCATCCTTATGAATTGTTAATTAATGACGGAGCACTTAACGTAGTCGGTTTCTGTGAGTTAAGAAAAGATATCCGTGATTTCCGGGTTTCCAGAATTAAAGCGATTACGCCCCTGGAGGATTCTTTTATTGTTCCCTCCGATTACTTTCTAAGAAAATCACGTAATAAATTCATTCATTTGTCCGGAAATGAAATCGAACAGATTATGGTAGCTTTTGATGGACCTACGGCGAAATATATTCA
This sequence comes from Mobilitalea sp., assembly GCA_049657865.1. Taxonomy (GTDB): domain Bacteria; phylum Bacillota; class Clostridia; order Lachnospirales; family Lachnospiraceae; genus Mobilitalea. Next base: position 21,035 of record JBASOB010000055.1, on the reverse strand, counting down.
AGAATATGAAGCTGACTTAGCCGATGAAATCGTAGAAACAGATAGTGGAATCACCTTCATCAGAGAAACCTCCGTTACAGAAGAACTTGTTCGCTGGATACTTCAATTCGGCTCTGGGGCAAGGGTCCTAAATCCAGCTCATTTGAAGGAAAAAGTCAAGCATGAGTTAGAGAAAAGTTTAGAATCCTATCTCTGATTCCAAAGAACTGAGGTTTTAAAAAATTAATAATTATTCAGTTGACAATTGATTCCGTAGTATTTATACTGAAACAAAGAAATCGAAATATTACCAAAACCGTTGAATAAGAATAGTAAATATAGCTGATTATTTTCAGAGAGCTGCAGGTGGTGCGATTGCAGTAATAACGCAATGTTGAATGGACTTATGAGGGTGGGAAGAACGGCAGCCGGGCTGCCCTGTAATGCCCAACGGGATCTCCATCCGTTAACAAGGGAGCATATATGATCGTATATGGAGCGAGTGGGTGCATCTGCACCAAACCGGGTGGTACCGCAAAAGTGTATATTAGCTTTTGTCCCAGTAAATTACTGAGACAGGGGCTTTTTTTATACCCAAAAAAGCAATGTAAAGATATAGCAGCGTTTAAATATACCTTTACGACAAGTATTTATTAACCAATTCCAAATTTTGAAAGGAGAAATTTTATGGAAAAGAAAGTTCCACACAGACTCTATTTAAGTGAGGATCAAATGCCAAAGCAATGGTACAATCTAAGAGCGGATATGAAGGAGCAACATGATCCTTTATTAAACCCAGGAACCCTGCAGCCAGCAAAACTAGAGGAATTATATCCCGTATTCTGCACTGAACTCGCAAAGCAGGAACTAGACTCAACAACCAGGTATTTCGATATTCCTGAAGAAGTACAGGAGTTTTATAAGATGTATCGTCCTTCCCCTCTGATTCGTGCATATAATTTAGAGAAGGCACTGGGAACTCCGGCAAAGATTTATTACAAATTCGAAGGCAACAATACCTCCGGCAGCCATAAATTGAATTCCGCAATTGCACAGGCTTATTATGCGAAAGAACAGGGATTATCCAGCCTTACTACCGAAACAGGTGCTGGTCAATGGGGTACCGCCTTAGCGGAAGCTTGCTCTTATTATCATCTTCCGCTAACCGTATTCATGGTAAAGGTATCCTATGAACAGAAGCCCTTCCGTAAATCCGTGATGGAGACTTTTGATGCCAAGGTAATCGCGAGTCCAAGTGACACTACTCAGGTAGGAAGAATGATTTTATCAAAAGATCCAAATACCGGCGGAAGTCTTGGATGTGCTATTTCAGAAGCAATTGAAAAAGCTGTAACTTCTGATAATTGCCGTTATGTATTAGGTTCTGTATTAAATCAGGTATTACTGCATCAGTCAATTATTGGTTTAGAATCAAAAATTGCTATGGAACTGCTTGATGAATACCCTGATATCATCATCGGCTGTGCAGGCGGCGGATCCAACTTAGGAGGTCTCATCGCTCCCTTTATGCAGGATAAGCTTCTTGGTAAAGCATCTCCAAGAATCATAGCAGTAGAACCAGCTTCTTGCCCTTCCTTCACCCGTGGACGCTATGCCTATGATTTCTGTGATACCGGCAAGGTAACTCCTCTGGCTAAAATGTATACATTGGGCAGTGGTTTTATGCCTTCCGCTAATCATGCGGGCGGATTAAGATATCACGGAATGTCACCAATTCTTTCCAAACTATATCATGACGGTTATATGGAAGCAGTTGCCGTAGAACAGTCCAAGGTATTCGAGGCTGCTGTATTCTTTGCAAAGCAGGAAACCATCCTGTCTGCTCCGGAATCTGCACATGCAATTCGCACGGCAATCGACGAAGCATTAAAGTGCAAGGAGACGGGCGAAGCTAAAACAATTCTCTTTGGTCTTACCGGCACAGGCTATTTTGACATGACTGCTTACAATGCATATTTAAGTGGAAGTATGACCGATTACATTCCTTCTGATGAGGATTTACAAAAGGGTTTCGACGATCTGCCTAAGATTCCTGGTATTCAGTAATAGAAAACAATGAAAAGATTAGGTAAAAGAACAAATAAAAGTGATATGCAAATAACGATTAGTAATAAAATGACTATCAAAAGAATGATTAGCAAATAGAATATTAGCAAAAGAACGATAACAAAAGAAACGGAACTATCTGCTTCAGAAATGTTATTGCTTACTCCTTAGAGAGTGAGTAGTTCATAACATTTTCTGCTGATTTATAGTTCCGTTTCTATTTTAGAATGAGATTTTGCTTTCTATATTAGAATTCATTAAAGCTGCCGTTTTCTCCCAATTTTACTCTTCTGCTTCTTCCAAGCTTTCATCTTCTTCATATTCTTCTTCGCCAAAATTATTATTGGTCGTATTACCGGAATTATTTCCTATCTCAACACCTTTTTTAATTGGTGAAATAATAATTCCAAGCGTAATTCCAAAAAACAAGCTGCACAGTGCTAATAAGATTGCTTCTGATTTTTTCATTTGTATTCCTCCTCTTAATCTGCGTAACAAAAAGTAATGATGATTTTAGTTCTTACTTACCCATATAATTCATAGTGTATGTTTATAATATCCAAGATATTTGCATTATATCTCTTTTTGCATCCCATTAGCAACACTTACTACAACATCGTAAGAATACAACCTTATTTTTTTATCTCGAACCGTAAATATTGACGAATGATCTATTTCGGGGATATATTTTGGGATATATAGGCAATTCTGTCTTCCCTCTTCGAATAAAGCTTAAAAATATTTGAAAAGGTTAAATATTTCTTGTTTCTTTCTTGTTCAAACTATGATATACTTTTGGTTAGTGCAATTTTCTAGTCCAAATGGAGGATATAAAATGAACGATCAATCTACTCACGATGTGTTGGAAGAAAAGTTTAGAGAACTAATCGCTTTTGCAAACCGTCAAAAGGGAATTATTGAAGCAGATAAGGTGAATAACTTAATCAGTGAATTGAATTTAGATAACAATCAAATTGATAAGATATATGAAAGATTAGAAGCATATAATATTGTTGTTCTAAGTGCTCCGGAAGAAGACGAACCGGATGAGGAAATTTTATTAGAGCTTGAAGACGATGTAGAAGAGGCTCAATCGGAAGTGGAAGCCCTTACTCACACCTCATATGCGATGTCAGATGACCCAGTTCATCTATATTTAAAGGAAATTGGTAACTATCCGCTTCTGACTATGGCAGAAGAAGTTGAACTTGCCAAAAAAATCGAAGATGGTGATGATAAAGCTAAGCAGATGTTAGCAGAATCCAATCTTCGTCTCGTTGTAAGTATTGCAAAACGTTATGTTGGAAGAGGTTTGTCTTTCCTTGATTTAATTCAAGAAGGAAATCTCGGTTTAATCAAAGCTGTTGAGAAGTTTGATTATACAAAGGGATATAAATTCAGCACCTATGCTACCTGGTGGATTCGTCAGGCAATTACCAGATCAATTGCTGATCAGTCTAGAACCATTCGTATTCCGGTTCATATGTCGGAAGTAATCAATAAAACATACCGTGTATCAAGAAACCTGCTTCAGGATTTAGGTAGAGAACCTACCGAACAGGAATTAGCAGATGCTATGAATTTACCGATCGAAAAAGTAAGAGAGATTCTTAAGGTCTCTGCTGATCCGATTTCTCTCGATACTCCAATTGGTGAAGAAGATGACAGTCATCTTGGTGATTTCATTCGCGATGACACTGTAATGGGACCAGAAGAAGCAGCTTCTTATTCTATATTAAAGGATCAGATTGCGAAGCTTCTAGATACTTTAACAGAACGTGAACAGCGCGTTTTAATCTTACGTTTCGGTTTAAAAGATGGCCGCAGCCGTACACTAGAAGAAGTCGGCAAGGAATTCAATGTAACCCGTGAGCGCATTCGCCAGATTGAAGCAAAAGCATTACGAAAACTCAGACATCCAAGCCGCGCAAAAATGCTAAAAGGATATGAGCTTATCTAATTTTGTAATATTAGTATTACATTTTTGGAAGGAATGGAGATTGCTATGGAAAGAATAGCTTTAATGGTTCTTCGTGTGTTTTTTGTTTTACCTTTCTGGTTTATACGGATTGTTCAACTTGGTAATACTTCAAAATATAATGCAGAAACCCGTTATGGATTATTACATAGGCTTGTTCCTATCGTAACCCGTCGTGGGCGGGTGAAAATCGAATGTCACGGGATAGAAAACCTCCCGAAAGAAAATGGATATATCATGTTCCCGAATCATCAAGGTCTATTTGATGTCCTTGCATTTCTTGAGACACATGAACGTCCCTTTGCTACTGTCATGAAGAAAGAAACCCAGCACATCATTTTGCTCAAACAGATTATTCAGTTATTGCAGGCGGAAGTGATTGATCGCGACGATATCCGCCAATCCATGCAGGTAATAATGAATATGACGCGTCGCGTAAAAGAAGGCGAGAATTTTATTATTTTTGCCGAAGGAACCAGATCCCGCAACGGTAATAATCTGCTCGAATTTAAAGGCGGAAGCTTCAAAAGCGCAATGAATGCCAAATGTCCAATTGTACCGGTTGCATTAATTGATTCTTTTATTCCTTTTGACCGACATTCCATTAAAAAAGTAACCGTACAGATTCATTACTTAAAGCCACTCTATTACGAGGATTATCAGGGCTTGAAATCACTTGCGGTAGCTGAACTTGTTGCAAATAGAATACAAGAGACAATTCACGAATTCGAGAAGTCGTCATAACTTCCTGATTCATTATATAAGAAAAGAAGTTATACATAAACGCATCATAATATTCTTATTTCATATTCGTTTTAGATATTACTTATCCAAGAAAATCAATTTATATAAACATGTAATAATGTTCTTATTTCATATTCGTTTCTACATTCAATGATCCAAGTAAATAAATTGATACCTATGCTTACTTAAAAGACCGGAAATTTTGATTTTACAAATTTCTGGTCTTTTATTATAACTTTATTTCTACCTCTATCCGTTTCTGTTCAAAATGGATGGAGTTTTTGTTTCTTTTAGTTTATTTTTCCCCCCCGAGATTTAGTTTTTATTAGCAATGTTGCACACTTATTTTTACTTATAATGTATTATTTTGTTTATTATGTCTTGTACTATGTCGAAATAGTTGCTTTTCATATCAAAATATATTATAATGTCCAAATAGAGCAAAAAATCTCTAGTAAATTACGAAGGATTTTTCCAATTAGTCCCGAGAATAAAACGATCCGAAGAAGGGGAAAAGATATGAAATTCAAAAGAATCTTACTATCTGCCATCGCTTTTCTAACCATTTTTTGCATATCCATTATTTTTAATTTTCATATTCCATTTATAAGCTCTCTTCACAATTATGTGGAGGCTGATGTTTGGAATATTCTCGATTCTACTGTACCGGCAGTAACTCCATCCGTGATACCGGAAGAAAAAGAAATTCACCAATTTTCATCTACCACTGATTCAGAGAGCTATACTTTTAATGACGTATTATCTTCCTCCTCCGTATCTTTGAATGCAGTGTCCGAACAGGTAATCCAGGAAATAGAAGCTACTCCTACCCCATCGCAAGCGACAGTTCCTACACCTACACCGACTCCGACGCCCGCTCCAACTCCGACTCCTGTTCCAGCAAAATATGCTGATATCGGGATTTCTGTAGCGAAGGATTATGTCAATATCCGCAAGAGTGACTCTACTGATTCCGAATCCTTAGGTAAATTATATCGTAATTCTGCAGCTGTAATACTATCTACTAAAGGTGATTGGTATCAAGTCGAATCCGGCAGTGTAACCGGATATGTAAGTTCCGATTTCATTAAAACCGGGTTATCCGACGAGGAATTGATTGAAAATTACAGTACCTTACTTGCCGTTGTAGATGTTGACGGATTGAATGTTCGTGCCGAAGCCGATCAAGAGTCTAAAAAGGTAACCGTAATTTACCAAAACGAAACTTACCCAGTGAAGAAGGTTTTAGATGATTTTGTAAAAATTACAGTAGCTGATGATAATGTAACCGGTTATGTCAAGAAAGAATATGTGGAACTCGTTGCTGATTTTGAAGATGCAGTCTCAAAAGAGGAAGAAGAAGCTATTTTGAAATTGCAAGCAGAAGCACGTGCAAAGAAAGAAACAGAAATTGTACATGAGAGCGCTGTCAACTACTCTGCGGAAGATTTGAAACTGCTTGCCTGCCTCGTTCATTCAGAAGCAGGAACACAGAGTTATGAAGGCAAATTAGCAGTCGCAAATATTGTTTTAAACAGAGTAAACTCCTCAAAATATGCGAATACCATCAAAGGAGTAATCTATCAATCCGGACAGTTTACAGTAGCCGCCAGTGGATCTCTTGAGAAACAATTATCTACCTATGGTAATTACTGTTCTAATTCACAGTTACTTTCTATTAAAGCTGCGAAAGCTGCCCTGGAAGGCGCTAATAATATCGGTTCCAGATTATACTTCTGTACCTATACTTCTGCAGTGAAAAAAGGGTATGATGATAATGAAAATGCCGTGAAACTTGGTGCTCATTTATTCTGGTAAGTAATAGATCGGAAGCAAACCAAAATATAAGGTAATCGTTCCGTACTTTCGCAGTTAAAACTCGAATTCACTATGTGACTCCAGGGGGCTTGAAGAATTACAATATACATTATCTTACCTATTGATTAAACAGATATTACTAGGATAGAGAAAAGGAGATGTAGAAACCTGATCAGGTTTCTACATCTCCTTTTTCTATCATTGAATTAATTATTGCCTATAATCGTTTAATATTGAATAATAATTTGGGTTTAAAATTATAATCATAATCTGAAAACAGATTACGGATGCCCAAATCATATGTTTTAATATAGCTTAATCTGAATCGGAATACCATTCTCATATTTCACGTTAGTCTCACCCTGAATCAGCGGCTTGAGGTAATCCATCATTTCCTGGGTTACATCATGGCCGTCAGGAGTAATCCAATCCATTGGAACTATTTTTTCGTGATTAGCTACTTCGCTTACTGGGACAGAAATGAATTCTACACGGTAAGGTATGTCGCTCAGTCTGTGGATTGCAGCCATCTTACCAGTCTCTCCGTCCAGTGCACAGCTGAGTGCTTTCTGACCGAGCATTAGGGATTCGAGGATATCTGTCTCACTGGCGATGTGAGCCGCGGATCTCTGCATTAAATTGAATTCAATGGAACGAACCTTGCAGCCGATTTCATTACGAACTAATTGTTCCAAGGCACGTGCTGCTCCTGCAATGTATTTATGCCCAAAATTATCTACTGCTCCACTGGAAATCTGATCGGATACATAGGCACCCTTACTATCTTTCACGCCTTCGCTTACTGCAATTAAAACTCCAGGTTTCTTCTCTAATTGTTCTTTGACATCACTTATAAATCTGTCATTGTCAAAATCCTTCTCGCAGAGATAGATTAAGTCAGCGCCTGCATTGCCATTCACTCTGGATAACACTGCCGCTGCGGTTAACCATCCTGCATTACGTCCCATAATTTCTACGATGGTGACTGCCGGAATATCATAAGCCCCGATGTCGCAGGCTAATTCAGAAACACTGGTTGCAATATATTTTGCCGCAGAGCCAAACCCAGGACTGTGATCGGTTAACGTCAAGTCATTATCAACTGTCTTTGGAGCACCCATGATAAAGAAGTCATGATTGTTGATTTTGCAATATTCAGAAAGTTTATCTACCGTATCCATAGAGTCATTGCCGCCAATGTAGATGAAGTACTTTATCTCATATTTATAAAATGTTTCAATGATTTTTTTGTAAGGCTCATCGTCTTTACGCCAATCTTTCATTTTATATCTGCAGGTTCCGAGTGCTGAGGACGGAGTATAGGTAAGTGTGTCCATCGATTTCGTATCTTTGACTATTTCGTCCAAATCAATTAACTGATCCTTGATTGCGCCTTCGATACCATTTTTAGCACCATATACCTTATCCACTTTACCGCTCGCACGTACCCCCTGCAACACACCAGCCAAAGTAGCATTAATTGCCACTGTTGGGCCTCCGGACTGTGCCACTAATAAATTCTTCATCTCATATCCTCCTTAAATAATGTAACTCAACTAGGTTGAACTGACTATGTATTTATCGAACATCTTTATGCCATGAATCATATTATTTGTCTATTCTAACATCAGTAAATTAGATAGTCAAGTAACTATACTAATGTTTCTCATAACCTTAATCACGAAGAAATAGCAGCGAAAAAATTGACGTTTCACGCTGCTATTTACCACACTAGATAATATGTTTCTTTTTCTTACTATGGAACTGACTTAGGATACCGCTTGCTTCTACTCCCTTAATTATAGCAAAGGTAAGTGTTGTCTTAAGTACAAGCATAAGCAACTCTTTAATAAATCTGCCCGGCAGCATCGCCATATACGCATTTCCGTATAAAATCGACAGCCAATAGGTGTTTAGCGGGAGTTCAATTAAAAGCATACACAACACATTTGCAGCTAATAATCTTTTGATTGTAAATGGTTTTTTGTAAAGTACGATACCATAAATCAATCCGCTTAATATTCCGCTGATCGTAAATCCTGGAAAGAAAGGACCCATCGGTCTTGCGAGGTAGGTAAGTACATCCATTACCCCTCCAAATACAGCACCAGCAACCGGCCCAAATAAATAGTACACAAAGATATTGGGCAGGAAATTGAAGCCAACTCGTAAATAATTCAAAATCATAATCGCAAAACATCCAAGTACGATTGATACTGCACCTAGCATTGCCATTATCGTGATACTTCTTACATTTCTCAGTTCTTTGAATGACGAACTAAATAAATCCTTAAACTTTTGCATAAAAAATTACCTCCTTATGCAGACCTTTTTACTACAATAAGAGATAACATCAAAAAAATATATTTGATAGTCTAACTGTAGCAGCGGGATGCGGACCATGTACCGCAAGTTTCCTTTTCGTCCGATTGACAACTCCCTGTTCAATCAGCACTTAACGCACACGATCCTACTCTGCTTATTCAATTTTGTATCATAAGTATATCACAGGTTATTAAAAATGCAATACATAAGTTAAAAAGCCATTAGTTGCCGCATTCTATGCTTATCTCATTAAATTTCTCAAGGATACTGTCAATTGCTACGGCATCCTTTTGTGCTCCGACTTTATCTATGATCACATTCCCCTGGTGCATCATCAGGAGGCGGTTCCCATATTCTACTGCATATCTGAGATTATGTGTAACCATGATTGTAGTAAGATTCTTCTCTTTTACTACCTTGTCGGTTAACTGCATAATCAGTTCTGCGGTCTTTGGGTCGAGAGCCGCCGTATGTTCATCCAGGATCAAGAACTCAATCGGAGTCATAGTCGCCATGAGTAGAGCCATTGCCTGTCTCTGTCCGCCCGATAAGGAGCCTACAGGGATATTCATCTTATCTTCAAGTCCCAAATTTAGTATTTTCAGACTTTCTCTGTAATATTCGATTCTCTTTTTATCGGTTCCTCTTTGGAGATTGAAGGTCTTTCCTTTATTATCAGCTAGAGACATATTTTCCAGGATGGTCATCGTAGGACAGGTACCCATCGCAGGATTCTGATAGACGCGACCGATACGTCGTTGCCTGATATGCTCTGGCATATTAGAGATATCGACATCATTAATGATAATGTTTCCGCTGTCAATCGGAATACTGCCGCAGATGATATTTAGCATGGACGTCTTACCGGAACCATTGCTTCCAACGACAGATACGAATTCGCCGTTCTGAACTTTCAGGCAGAAGTTCTCGAATAAACACATCTCATTTACCGTACCAGGATTATAGTATTTATTAATATTTCGTAATTCAAGCATTTGCTTTCATCCTCCTTTTACGATCGCTGCTAAGTACCAGAATAACGAGGAATAATACTGCCGTAATAAGTTTTAAATCAGAAGCTCGCATACCTAATTCAATTGCTGCCGCTACGCAGGCTTTATATACAATCGAACCTATGATAACTGCTGTAGTTGCCTTCACAACGGATAATTTCTTAAACATGCTGGTACCGATAATAACGCTTGCCAGTCCGATGACCATCGTTCCGGTACCTGTGGAGATATCAAAGAAACCACTTTTCTGAGTGAAGATGCTTCCTGCTAATGCTACAAATGCGTTAGCAATTGCAAGTCCTATAATTTTAACTGTACCTTTATCTTTTGCCAAAGATGTTACCAAGGTATCATTATCTCCTACTGCTCTTAATAAATATCCGGATTTTGTTTTCAAGTAAACATCAAGTAGTATCTTCATAATAAGAACGATAACCAAAAGTATGCTTACCACCAGATAAGGATGAAAAGCTTCCGGAATCACACGGTCTAAATAAGCATTGTCAAAAATGGTTTCCTGCGAAAAGATTGCTAAATTTGATTTTCCTGCAATACGAAGATTAATAGAATACAGGGCAGTCATCACAATCATTCCGGATAACATATCTCTTACTTTAAATTTCACATGAATGATTCCCGTTGCAATGCCCACTACTGCTCCAGCAAGGAAGGAGATCAAGAGCGTCAGGATAGGTGGTACTCCGGCAAGGATCAATACTGCCGTTACTGCTCCTCCCATCGGAAATGTTCCATCGACTGAAAGATCCGGGAAGTCTAATATCTTAAAAGTAACATATACTCCTAATGCCATGATAGCATAGACCAGACCTTCTTCTAATATTCCGAGTACAATTGATAAAAATGCTGACATGCTCTACCTCCTGTTATACTTAAGCGGACTCATAATCAAAAGTCCTATCTTACAATAAAACGGAATTGCTTGAATTTGTAATTCCATTTTATTGTATGTAAGGACTTTTGACAAGAGCCTGCCTGAAATTGATCTTTTATCTCTTATTCGGTAATCGAATCAAACATCTCTGCTGCGCTGCCAACTAAATCTGCCGGCAAGGTAACGCCAAGATTAGCTGCAACTGCTGTGTTGCCATAGAAAGATGCTTCTTCAATTATTTCAAAGTTAATTTCGCTTGCTTTCTTATCACCGTTTAATACTTGTGCTGCAATCGCACCAGTCTGCATTCCAAGATCATAGTAATCTAACCCTACGGTTGCAAGACATCCTATCTTAACCTGCTCAACTTCACTTCCAAATACCGGAATATTCTTTGCTGCTGCTTTATCTAAGATAACAGGAAGTGAACTAACCACGGTATTATCTGTTAAGTTATTGACGCAATCAACTTTTTCAAGTAAGTTGTCTGCTGCTAATGGGATATCTGCAGCAGTGGAAATACCACTCTCAACAATTTCGAATCCGTAATCTGCCGCTGCTGCCTTGTATTCTTCAATTGCAGATACTGAGTTAACTTCACTGGTGCTGTACATAATGCCGATAGTCTTAGCCTCCGGAAGTATTGCCCTGATCATCTCTAATTGTTTTTGAACAGGAAGTTTATCGCTGGTTCCGGTTTCATTACTTGATGGAGTTCCATCTGCATTTGCAAGTTCTGCTAATATTGGATCAGTTACTGCTGTATAGATAACCGGAATATCGGTATCTTTTACTGCTCCAAATGCACTTTGCGCCATTGGCGTTGCGATTGCACAGATTAAATCAACTTTTTTAGACACGAAATTGTTCGCAATCTGAGATGCGATTGTTCCATCCGCCTGTGCATTTTCATATAATACTTCCAAGTTTTCACCTTCTACATAACCTGCTTCTGCAAGTCCTGCAAGAAAGCCTTCCCTGCAGTTATCCAGTGAACCATGCTCTGCAAACTGCCCTATGCCGATGGTTACTTTCCCATCATCTTTCTTACTACATCCTGTCATCATACTCATTGCTAATACTGCTGTTAATACGACTGCTAATACTTTTCTCATAAAATATTCCTCCTTTAGTTTTTTGACAATAAAAAAAGCCCCAAGTATAAATCTACTTGAGACGAATTGATATCCGCGGTACCACTCAATTTGACTGAATGAATTAAATTCTTATGAATTAATCCTTCCCAGTCCACTCCTTCATATACAAAACATATATGCCACTCTAATAACGGTTATGGTTTCCGTCAACGCCTACTATGATTTCGGGTTGCCCTCAAAAGCCCATTCAGCTAAAAACTTCATATCGCATCACACCAATTGCGACTCTCTGGAATGTCGTATTAAAGCTTACTCTTCTTTCTCAACGGTTTCACTTATTAATGTTTAAATGATAATACCAGGAATCAGATTTGTCAATCACTAAATTCAATTTACTGATTTTATATTAATTTTCAGATTAAACAAAAAAGCAACTTCCATCTTGGATATTACTTTTTATATTAATTTTCCCATGATTTCTCTATTGCAAATCATTGACATTAAAACATTAATAATATACTATTTAAACTATAGCGAAATTCTTATAATTAAGGGTAAAGAGGAGAATATCATAATGTATTATTTTATCGTAAATCCACAGTCAAGCTCTGGACTTGGTATTAAGGAATGGAATATTGTCAAAGAAGAATTAGAAAAACAAAATGTGCTGTATCAAGCATTTTTTACCGAATATATGGGACATGCAATTAAAATTGCCAAACAAATCTGTACCGAAAACGAAGGTATTAAAAACATCGTGGTTCTTGGCGGTGACGGTACAATTAATGAGGTAATTAACGGAATTGATCGTTACTCTGAAGTATTGCTCGGTTATATTCCGTCCGGTTCTAGTAATGATCTTGCCCGAAGCTTAAACATACCGAGAGAACCTCTTGAGGCACTCTCTCATATTCTCAAGCCTACGAAGTTCAAATATCTCGATCATGGAATCATGTCCTTTCCTGGTCTAGACCTTGCTCCTAGGAAATTTTCCTGCTCGAGCGGAATTGGTTATGATGCCAATGTATGCAATGAAGTTCAGTCCTCTCCATTAAAGAAAAGCCTGAATCGTTTTCATCTAGGCAAATTCGTGTATTATTTGATTACTATTAAACAGATTGTGACCCTAAAACGTATGTCTGCTACTGTTATCGTAGATGGCGCAAGAAAAGAATCCTATGAAGGCTTCATCTTTGCTTGCAATATGATTCATAAATATGAAGGAGGCGGACTTATGATGGCCCCTGATGCCGATCCGACGGACGGCAAATTATCCATTTGCCTTGTTCATGGTCTTAATATGCTCCGTTGTTTTATGCTGTTACCCACAATAATAAAAGGAACCCATGTAAAACATAAGGGTGTTGAGACCTTCAATTGTTCTGAAATAGAGATTATTACCGAAGACGCAACTTCCATTCATACCGATGGTGAAATTCCGGCCGTTTATTCCCATATCAAGGTAAGCTGCCTGCCGGAGCAGATGAGAATGATTCTATAATGGAAAGCAGGTGACATAGATGCAGAGACGATCAAGTATTCAGGTTTCTTCTTTAATTATATTACTGAGTATCCTTACTATAATTCTTCAGTTTATGACGTATTATTTCTTTGCATCTTTTGTACTTATCCTTGGTATTTCCAGTCTCATCTCCATGATATGCTGTCATCTTCTTATCGAACAGACGGCATCTTATGAATCCTGTTTTCAGTACTCTGTATTAACGATATTCATCAGTGTTATAGTTTTCCTATTGTCTTATTTCGGGGGAGAGAATCCCTTGTTGCCCTACTCAAATGCAATGCTTGGCATTATTGTAATAAATTGGTTCCTTCCGAATTGTCATTCTTTTTTACGCAACATGCTTGGTTACGGTACCAAGATAGAAGACTTTTCACTATTCTATCGCAACAGTATGATCGTTTTTTCTATGTTCTATATTGTACTTCTTCTCTATGCCGATTTTGCTCCAAGCGCTTTCCCTTTGGCATATCAAAACACGTTAAATGTGTTTAATTTGAAACCCTTTTGGACTGTCTCCGGACAAATTGAAGATTATCTCTATGAACTGATTCCTATCCGTGATATTTTTATTTATTTAGCAAGCCGTATTCTTACTTTTATACCTTTCGGCTTTATTGTAACTCTGATTTTACGTGAGCAGTCCCGTCTTCTGAGGCTTCTTGCTCTATTATCAGTACCTTTTTTGCTTGAATTCTTTCAGTATTTCATCTTTCCTAGTAGATGCGATATTGATGATATCATCTATGCACTGCTTGGCGGTGTGATTGGATCTCTTCTTTTTTATCTGATCAATTTGATTTTTCGTGCTTTTTCCGGCAGTGAATTCTTATCCAATGAGGGCAGCCACAAGTTCTCCGGCAGCACCCTCCATTTCTAATTCACAATTACAAGGTATCTAACGATGCCTATGCATACAAAACGGATAAAAACCATCTCTTTCGACGCTGAAAAGCTCGAATCCACTACGTGATTCTCGGGGTACTGAATAATTCTTCTATTCTTCCAAATCTCCCGATTTCCAGAAATCCATCAGCACATTTTTCATGGTCCCTCTATTAACCGTGATGTTTGGCAGCCATTCTTTTGGAAAGAGATTGCGGTATTGTGGCTGATTAAAGCGTTCATCTAAAAGCAGAATTGCACCCCGATCCTCTCTGGTCCTTATTACCCTCCCCCCCGATTGAAGCACTTTATTCATTCCCTGATATAAGTAAGCATAATCAAATCCTGCTCCATTCTTTTCATCAAAGTATCCCCTGAACAGTTCTCTTTCATTGCAAACCATTGGAAGTCCGGTACCCACAATAACAGCTCCTATTAACCGGTTGTTCTTTAAGTCAATTCCTTCACTGAATATCCCGCCCATCACGCAAAATCCTATTCGACTACTAGTAGGCTCTTCGACGAACTCGTTTAAGAAGTCTTCCTTTTCTAATTCCGTCATTCTGGTACTTTGCACTACTAATCCTTCTATCTCATTACCAGCAAGTTCCGCAACTGCCTGGAGCATTTGATAGGAAGGGAAGAACACAATATAATTTCCTATTCTTGCTTCCGTGAAATCCTTAATATAATCTAATATTTTCTGATATTCCCATTCATTTCTTCTGCTGTATTTCGTACTGACGTCACTGCCGATCATTATGACACGGTTTTCCGGTTCAAACGAGGAAGGTGCGTATACCGCATAATCCTCCGTCTTATTCCCACCGAGCTGCTCCATATAGTAATGGATCGGTATCAGCGTCGCAGAAAACAAGATGCTGCTTCTTCCTTTTGCCATACATGCGAGTAGATTTTTGGATGGATCCATGCATTGAAGCTTGATTCTGAATTTATCATTATCATAATCCGTATAAATCGTATAACAGTCATCATGAATCTCATACATATGCAGAAAATGTCTGATATCTAAGAACAGCCTCACAACTTCTTCTTTTCCCTCAGGAAGAAAGCTCTCCTGAAGGAATATCTCATATTCCGTCATTAAGCTCATCAAATGCATCACAAATCCATCCGCGTTATCAATAACCTCAAATTCATCACACTCACGTCGAAGCCTCAGCAGATCATTGTTGCATTGGTCAATCAACTTAGCCATCTTAGTACTTTTATCTTTAATTATTCTCTTAATTTCCAAGAAATCATCCTTGAACAAGGAAGCACTATACATCTCTCTTGCTCGCTCCACTAAATTATGTGCCTCATCGATTAAGAATACATAATCATTTGGTTTGTCATTCATAAAAAATCTTCGCAGGAATACATTCGGGTCAAAGACATAATTGTAGTCGCAAATAACAGCATCTGCCCATAAGGTAACATCCAAACACATTTCAAAAGGACAGACACTGTGTTTCTCGGCATAGGAGAGAATATAATCTCGTGAGATATCATTTTCATTCGTCAGCAGATCATAAACTGCATCATTGACACGGTCAAAATAACCTTTTGCGCGTGGGCAAGCTCCTGGATTGCAGTCCGGTTTATCCAAAATGCAGACCTTTTCTTTCGCGGTAAGCGTGACCACTTTTAGATGCAAACCATTGTCGCCTAATATTCGAAACGTATCCTCTGCAACCGTTCGTGTGATAGTTTTTGCTGTAAGATAAAAGATTTTCTCAACAATTCCTTCCCCCATTCCCTTGACGGACGGAAATACTGTCGATATCGTCTTACCAACTCCGGTGGGAGCTTCAATGAACAACTTTTTCTTGCGTAAAATAGACTTATAGACACCAGTAACCAGGTCCTTCTGGCCTTCTCGGTAAAGGAATGGAAAATCCAATGCCCTGATTGCAGCATTTCGTTTATCGATCCATTTAATCTGCCAGACAGCCCATTTTGCATATTCCTCTACAAGATTTTGAAACCATAGGTTTAAATTCTCATACGAAAAAGTTTCATCAAAACACTTAAGAGTTTCTGTTTCCAGATTACAATAGGTCATGCGGATTCCAATGCGGCTGTGATCATTTTTAGTCGCATAAATATAAGCATAACACATTGCCTGTGCCCGGTGCACTGCAATCGGCTCTGCTAAATGCGACAATTCCATATAAACGCCTTTGATCTCGTCAACAATAATTTCCGGTGGATTGGCTTCCTCTTCTTCAAAAATGAGAACCGAGAAATCCTCCTTGATCGTATTGTTGTTAATAATGCCGTCCGCTCTTCCCTCTACCGTGAGTTCAAATGCGATTCCGTCCCTGATTACCGGAACCGTGATGCTAAGCGGTACCTCTGCCGTATAATTAGCACCCATCTGTTTCTGGAGTTTTCGGTGCATTTTGCTTCCTGCCTGCATGGCATCGGCATCGCTTCTTGCCTTCGTATTGTCTAAATCACCGGAGCACATGATGAATTCTACAAGATTTCGAACTGATATTTTTATTTCTCTTATGTCTTCCTTCAATGTTAGACGCTCCTTTTATTATCTTCAATTATAACAATCACTTGGAGAGATATCCTATATGATTCATCACATTATCATTTAAAATTTCACTCTTTTTCTCATTCTAGGGCTCTCTTTATTAAACTAATTATAGCACATAGGTTCGGTATTGCCAACTATTCAAACTACCGATTAAGAAGTTGATTCATTAGATGTTTGAATATTAAACCTCATTATTCCCTCCCTGTCCTATATGGTTCTTTTTACGATACTCTTTTCTTGGTCGATGATACCCGCTAAAAGGTCTCTTACAAACTCATATAATATAATCCGAATATGATTCTGCACAAATTACTTTATTATGTTTTCTTATAAATTTAATATTTTTCACTTATTAAATTATGCATTAATGCTTGCATTTTTACCCTTTATCTGATACATTCTTCTTATATTCCTCTTGTTTATATTCGGAGAGGGAAATATTATAAAGTGAGGTAGTAAATATGAGCGAACATAATTGCGGCTGCGGCTGCGGAGAAGTTCATGATCACGATGAACATGATTTCATAACTTTATCATTAGATGACGGTACAGAGTTAAATTGCGTTGTTCTGGACATTTTCTCTGTTGATAATAAGGATTACATTGCACTCCAGCCAGAAGAAGGCGCAGAAGAGGATGACAACGTATTCTTATACCGTTTCATTCAAGAAGGTGACGGAGAACCAGAATTATTAAACATTGATGATGATGATGAATTCGAAGCTGTTGCTGACGCATTTGAAGAACTGTTAGATTCTGTAGAATATGACGAAATGTTTGACGAAGACGAAGATAGCGAAACCGAAGAAGAACCAGAAGAAGAAAAATAAATAATACCTTTAGACGAATGTCTAAACACAATAGAAAGCTCGTTTCACTAACTTTCTATTGCAATTAATAAAGGCTGATATAAGTAGAAGTTTCTTCTACTTATATCAGCCTTCTTCTTGTTCTTTTCTATCATTGCTTCTTTGATTGCTATTGCTATTCTTTAGATTCTGTTTATTCCTATCAAACATTACTTCTTTGATTGCTGTTGCTATCCTTCGGATTGCATTTATTCTTATCTTATTTCTTAATGAGTACCTTTTTTTCTATTTCAGGTTTTACTTCATTAATCTCATCGATAAAACGCGACCACTGAGTAACTTTATTATACCGTTCTTTCGCACTGGTAATATATAACTTTTCTTTCGCTCTAGTCATTGCAACATAGAAGAGCCTACGCTCCTCTTCTAAATCCTCTGCTAAGACAGCTTTCTTATGAGGGGTGATTCCTTCATTTGCATCCACAATAAATACAGTATCAAACTCCAAACCTTTCGAACTGTGCATGGTAGCAATACTGACACTGTCAATTTGATTGTCCTTAATCTCTGCTGACTGACGTTTTAGTTCTTCCTTATATTTCACCATATGAACAAACCACTCCTCATATGTCTTGAAACCTCTGGCACTTTCCTGTAATTCATCCAGAATATCAAGCAATTCCTCTGCTCGAATCTTACGAAGCTCGGCATATTCTTTTAAATAATCCTCGTATCCGATTCCACGTCTGATATAATTTACTGCTGCATACGGATTCATGCCATTAAGAATAGCCAAATCATATTCGAGCTGATCAATTCGTTCTAGCATCCAGTTCTTATCTTCGAAATAATCCTTCAATGATTCAAAATCAACCTCCGGAGTATCGAAACAATCCCTACCGATATATCGTTTGGGTCTGTTAATAATCTGTAGATATAGACTTCGTTCCTTCGACCCCATTGCAATTTTAATATAAGTAATAATATCATTCGCAATCCAGTGGTCAAATAGATTAGGAAGAGAATCTTTTATCTGAAAGGGTATATTATATTCCATCAACTTATGAAGAAGTGAGCCGGATCCCATACTAGTCCGAACTAGAATTGCAATCTCAGATAACGGTGTCCCGCTTTTATGTAGAAGCAATATCTCCTCAGCAACCATTTTATTCTGTGCAGCTAAAGTTTCAAAATGCTGTATTGAGACTTCTTTACCCTGACTTTTCACTGCATCAGACTTCTTCGTATAGCGCTTCTCATTATGTTGAACTAATCGATTGGAAGCATTGATGATTTGCGGGGTGGAGCGATAATTTTTATCCAGATTAATCTGCTTGCTCTCTGGATAATCCTGTGGAAAATTCAACATGATTTCCGGTTTTGCTCCACGAAAACGGTAGATGGACTGATCGTCATCACCGACAATGAATAGATTATTCTGTGGCAATGCAAGCATTCGAACAATCTCATATTGAACCTTATTAATATCCTGAAATTCATCAATTAATATATATTGATATTTCTGCTGCCATCCAGCAAGGATATCCTGCCTTTGCGTCAGAAGTTCATGGCACAAAAGAAGCATATCATCAAAATCGATTAGATTCGCCCTCTGCAGCTTCTTATTATATTCTTTATAAATATTACGGAACACTTCATCAGAACAGTGAATGGAATAGTAATTGGCAAGATCAATCTGACTTCCCTTTACCATGCTGATTTCCGAAAAAAGATCAGAAATGAATTCCTTCTCATCCTCATACTCAAGCTCCAAATGATGAATGATTTCCTTGATATACACAACTCTTTGATCTTCCCGCACAATATTATTAGCGGACAAATGATAAGCATGTTTTAAAATCGAGAAAAAAACCGCATGGAAAGTCCCAAAATTAACCCCCGTTCGATTTAGCTGCCTACTCGTAAGAAACCGTTCCTTCATCTCTTTCGCTGCCGCTTTCGTAAAAGTAATCACTAAAATCTGATTTTCCGGTACCTGACATTCTTCAATCAAATATTTTGTTCTCTCCGTAATAACCAGTGTCTTCCCCGATCCCGGACCTGCCAAAACCAACATAGCTCCATCTTGATGAAGCACTGCCTGCTGCTGTGCCTGATTCATTTGCATAAAGTACCTCCACCCATGGATATATTTTGAATAAACCGTGATAAATAGAACATAACAAGACAATAAAAAAGATACCAGAATTCATATATAAGTGTCGCTAATTATTATAATTCAAATAATCTTTTATTCTTAAAGTTGCAATTTTGAACCTACTTAAGAAGTATACCATTAAATTGATGTTTTGAATTGTTTTTTAAATTACTGTTTTGAATTACTGTTTTGAATTACTGTTTTGAATTACTGTTTGGAATTAGTGTTTTGAATTACTGTTTTGAATTACTGTTTTGAATTAGTGTTTTGAATTACTGTTTTGAATTACTGTTTGGAATTACTGTTTTGAATTAGTGTTTTGAATTACTGTTTGGAATTACTGTTTTGAATTACTGTTTTGAATTACTGTTTTGAATTATTGTTTTGAATTACTGTTTGGAATTACCGTTTGGAATTACTGTTTTGAATTACTGTTTTGAAATATTGTTTGGAAATATTGTTTTGAATCACAGCCTTGAATCACTGTTTTAAATCATTGCTTAACAACATCATAAACAACCCATGCTTCGCAGTTCATCATCTAAATACACTTTATATAATCAGTTCGTCACCTACAAAAATACCCACAAAGTTTCTGAGTGTTATTCCAGCTTATCTATTGAGCTTGTGAATTTTCTTATGGCTTTTATCCATGGTATGGCGGTGAAAAAGCTCGTTGTCTGACGAACGAAGTGAGGAGTTCGAGTTTTTCGCCGCCGTTCTACCATAGATAAAAACCATTAGAAAATACCAAGCGAAATATCCAAAGCCGGAATAACACTCAGATGCTCTGTGGGTATTCCACTACATTCCATCTGATTATATAAAGTTACAATATCCTGCTCCTGCGAAGCAGATTTTTAAAGACTTTAAGGTTTAAAGCTTTAAAGTTTTTTAGTTTAAAGGTTTAAAGCTTTTATAGTTTTAAGCCTAAAGGTTTTAAATTACCAACATTCAAAATTCTCTAACTAAGTTTTTCAATCGCAACCTTAATTCTATGAATGCTTTCATCCTTGCCAATAATGTTCATAATTTCATAAGCCCCGCCAGGCGTAGACTGTTTTCCAGAAACAGCCGTTCGAACCGGCCATAATCCCTGTCCGTTCTTAATCCCTTTTTCAGCAATATAAGACATAATCACACTCTCAATCGCAAGAACCGAGTAATCATTAAGTGCTTCAAACTGAGGAAGTA
>JBASOB010000054.1:0-9013 GCA_049657865.1 Mobilitalea sp. | reverse complement strand
ACCATTACTTTTACTCTTTTTGGTGAAAGCCATATATGTGGATCTCTTTCTCCTGATTCAAAGGTTCTATCTTCATAAATAGAAGCTACTTCATCCTGTAGTGATATTACTTTTACATCGCCTACATTAGGTAATATATTCGCTTCTTCTGTAGGAACTCCTATTGAAAAATAAAGTGACGCATCACTGAATTTCTCCATCTCTTGTGCCGTTGGTTCATAATTTTCCGGACTACTTCCGGAAGGAACTAATGTAACGATATCGACAAAATCACCACAAACTGCTTCCACAAAAGTCTGTTCAGGGACAATAGATACCGCTATAATTGGCTTTTCTTCTGCCACTTTTTCTTTTACCTCACTACTACATCCAACTAAATATACTGTACTTAGTATCATGATTGTTACAACTACATTACGCATTACATTTTTCATTAGTATCACTCCTCTCTACTTGTTTTTGATTTCATTCTCTTTTTATATTCGCTATTGCAAATCATTTGCATTAGTAATTGTATTCTCATTATAGCTATGTGTCAACAAACATATCAAAATAAAAATGGACTTGTGTCTTTTCCACACAAAGTCCATCCTCATACATTAATATTAAAGTTCTTTTTTCCTGTATAATTATTTAAAAATCGCTATTTCAGTTCCTCACTAACAAGATTAATTCTTTCTTAATCGTTGCAATGACCCTCATGAGAATGTTCTGTACAAACACTTCCTGTTGATTTTAATCCACCCGCAATATATAGTTTTATAGCATCATCTTCATTCCCCTGTGCTCCAACTACAACTTCAATCCCGTTCTCGATAAATAAGTCCTGTGCTGTTTCTCCCATTCCTCCTGCAATAATAACATCTGCTTTCTGCTCTTTTAAAAAGACAGGAAGATATCCTGGTTTGTGTCCAGGATTAGGTATAAATACCTTGTTTTTAACTTCAACATTATCTATATCATACATAGTAAATCCTTCACAATGTCCAAAATGTCCACTTACAAATTTTCCATCACTCGCTACTGCTATCTTCATTTTAATACCTCCAATTATTGTTTTATATTATTTATTTCTGCAAAATGGTTCTTGTATATTTCATAGTTCTAAGTCTGAGATGTCATATCAGAATATGCCATTCATACTTATATCACTTCTTTAATATGGCTTTTAACTGGTACAACAATTTTTATAACATACCTCTCTTTCACTTTTTGGTTTTTATGGGCATATGCTATTTATTATAATACTATTCATATTCACTTTTGTCAAATGCCAATTTCAAAAAAAGGATTGCTGTTTTATTAACAACAATCCTTTGTGCTATTTCTATCTATGTTCTTCTAAGTACTTTGACATAATATCTGCCGCTATACCAACAAACTCGATACAGGGTCTCTTTTTATAGTATTCTGCTGTCCGAATTTCAGGAACCGGACTATCCTTACCAGCAGCTAAACCTAACAATTCTCTACATATAATAGAATGATTCTGCTCTTCAAATTCTTTTGCGAGATATTGAATTCTTTTATAATGCTCAGTTTTTGTAGTATGATCTTTGGGATCTGTATAACCATATACCATTCCTGCGACCATAAACATTCCGGTTACTGCTCCGCATACCTCCCGCAGTCTTCCCATCCCTGCTCCAAAAGAGGAACTGATTTTGAGCGCCATTTCAAAGTTCATATCATATTCCTCATAAAACGCCATAAACACAGATTGAGAGCAATTATAACCTTCTTTAAAATATGTCATTGCAAGTTCTGAATGTGTCTTTTCTTTTATTCGTATTTCCGCGTCCACTTCCACTACTTCCTCGTAACTTTCCTATTATTTTAATAATATATAAGCTTTTTTATCAGCATATGCTCTTAACATATTGTATCAGCATTATTCCTTCTGTCAACTATTTTATAACTTTGTTTCTCCTACTATATAATAACTTTGTTTCTAATTCCTATCTTATGGTTTAATTTCTCATAAAACATTTTGTGACTTCATTTTTATTGAAAGATTTTAACTAATATATTTTCCATGATAGTAGTCCGATTGAAAGCTTCCATCTTTCATTAGTCAAGGATCTTTCCGACTGGAAATAATGCTCGGAACGACCTTCTGATCATAGGTCCTGCAATAATCAGCTGCAGCGGAAGTGCCATAATAAAATTCTTTGGAAGATTCATAAACCAATAAAGTGCCAGCCGATTCCACTCTCTGCTCCTAATACAAACTTCAATTGCACCATAAAAAGACATAATGAATACCATTGGAATCACCATACAGCAGGAAATTATGATTGCTTTCTTTGTATTACTGCTTTCTGGTTTGATCAAGTAATGAAAGGCAAATCCTTTTGCAAACCTTGATACAAAAAACAAATCACAACATAGTGCAACTGTAAAAGCAATCGGAAATCCTAACCAAGCCTCTTTCAAACCCAAAAGTGATAACTCTCCCAAATGAAGAGACACATTATAGATGCTCATCCAAAGTACCATAAAAAAACACATCATTAAACTAAAAATCAAACTTTCTCTTTTGTTCTGTGGCATATTAAACCTCTCTTTTTCTATCTTTTTTCTGATTTTGGCATAAAAAAAACAAGTATCCCTCCTAACTTTCGTTAAGAATGATTCTTGTTGTCCTCATCTTCACTACCATTTGCATTTATAAACCTTTAAATCAGTACGCTTATATTACCACGTGAACGAGTCACTGTCAATCCCCTTCACCCTTTTATTATCCCAACGCTACATCGAGTACCATCATAACTGCAAAGCCTAACATCGCTCCAATTGTTGCAATATCGGTTTTCGATCCACCTTCTTCGCTTTGTGCTTCAGGAATAAGCTCCTCAATAACAACATAAATCATTGCTCCTGCAGCAAATGCAAGTGCATATGGTAAAATCGGCTGTATTTTTATGACAGCAAAAGCTCCAAAAACACCAGCAATTGGTTCTACAATTCCTGAAGCCTGCCCATATAAGAATGATTTTTTCCTGCTGAAGCCTTCACGTCTTAAAGGTATCGATACGGCTGCTCCCTCAGGGAAATTCTGTAATCCTATACCAATCGCTAATGCAATTGCTCCCGCTAATGTTGCAGAAGTTCCAACTCCTGCAGCAACAGCTCCAAAAGCCACGCCAACAGCAAGTCCTTCTGGTATATTATGTAGTGTAATCGCTAATACAAGCAATATACTTCTTTGCCATCCTGTCTTAATTCCTTCTGCTTCTGACGTTTCAAGCCCCAAGTGCAAATGAGGAAGTACTTTATCTACCAAATAGAGGAACCCACCGCCTAATAGAAATCCACTCGCTGCAGTGACATATGCCACTTGTCCTAATTCTTCAGCCAATTGAATTCCAGGTGCAAGTAAGGACCAAAAACTCGCCGCAATCATAACTCCAGCGGCAAAACCCAGCATACCATTTAGTACTTTTTTGTTTATTGTTTTGAAAAAGAACACAAGAGATGCGCCTAATGCCGTAACACCCCATGTGAAAATTGTTGCTATTAATGCTTGCTGTACGGCTCCAAATTGATTCATCCAATTTATCATAAAAACCTCCTGATTTTATACTCTATCTCAAATTTATAGTTACTATTAATATTTATAGTTTCACCATCCTGAATTTTCCGTACCATTTTACCCCTTTATAGGTCCTATAACTGCGGATTTTAATATATCCTGTTAACTTTGTTGTCGAATATGTTTGTTTGTCTGTTTCTAATAATAATTGATACTTGCCGTTTTTTAGTTCCGAATAATAGATTTGATATTTTGTTATATCAGATTGTTTATTCCACGTCAATTTATTTTTTTGTAGATTGATTTTGGTAATTTTTGCTTTTTTAACGGTTAACGCTTTGGGCTGGGTTACTTCTTCATAATCAACATCTAGTCCCTTAATTGTATCCAATGCTATTGAGTGCTCGGATACTATAATAGAGAACTTATCATTCCAATAATACTTACCTAAATCTTTATCCGTAACAAAATTAGTATTTTCTCCTTTTATTATTAGTGTCTGTATATTACAACCTATCATATTAAAAGTTTTTACCGAAGAGGGTATTAACACTTTTTTTATCGTGCTTAATTCAAACAAATCTACGTTTGCATATTCTACATTGCCCCAAGTAACTAATTCCAGATTATCACAAAATTTGAAGGAAGGATATTCACCACCACCCCCAACATTACTGCTGTTTACGGTTACGTTTGTTAATGATTCACAGCAATAAAATGCACATAGGTCAATAAGCTCTAGATTTTTAGGAAGTACCAGTTCTTCTATACCGTCATATGCAAAAGCCTCTACTCCAATAGTTTCAAGGCTATCAGGCAACGAAACCTGCTTTAAATTAGCCATATCCATAAATGCTGCGATTCCAATATGTTTAATTCCTTCCGGTAGGAATAAACTTGTAACCTTATTTATATCCTCTTGTTCAAATATGCTATATTGTGACTTAGGCTTATATATACCCTCTTCATATGCAGAAAAATTATTCAAAGGTACACCAAGACAGACTACTTTATATCCATCAAGTTCGGTAGGAATGAAAACTTCACTCTCTGCATTTGCAATTTTTGTAATAGAAATCTCTTTTTTATCTTCATCTATTATAAAGTAGCTATAATTATCGCTTTGCATAAACTGTATTTCAGAATATCTATATTTACGTCCATTATATTCAAATTCATAAGCATGATCGTTGTATTCTAAATCCATTATTTTAATATTTTCATTGTATAATGAATCGGAATCATTTTCCTTTGCCATGCATTTAATTGAAATTAAAGAAGTCGCTGTAATTAATACTATGGTGGATATCCCTAATAAATCAATTATCTTCTTTAATATTCTCTTATTATGATTTGAAATCATCTTGTTCCCCCCTGATTTAAGCTTGTATCAACATCTTATAAAATCTATTACTATAGAAATTTGCTTTTAAAAGAATAACATTTATTCCCATCTTTGTCAAGAATCAGACATCTTATTCCGCTCCAATAAGCAAAGCCAAATATCCCCATTCCCATAATAAGCTTTCAAAGTTTTTTTCCAGATATTCGCAGATATCTTCTTGCCCATATCCCATCATTCGTGATATTACAACAATATAATTACGTACCCATGTATAAGACAGTTTTTCTTGTTCATCAGCTAACCAACTTAGAAAGATTGCGTGCCTCATTATCACATATTCCATAGCAATCCACTGTATCATAACAACGATACTTTCTAAGTCCGATTCTGGCATCAGACTATTTGAGAAAATTTCTAAAACAAGGTAATTGCGAAATAACTTTTCAAAAGAAGAAAACTGTTTTTCGAATTCCTGTAATTGCACGATCATCTTACTCTTATCATAATCTTTCGATAAGTTTTCCGCTATTACAGCGATTGGTCCCAGATAACTGGTATATAGCTCTTGTTGGAGATAATTTTCAGCCATGTCTAAAAAAAGCTCATTGTTTTCTTCAAAAGTATCTAAACTTAGAAATTGCATATTATCTATAGTATCTGATAATTCTTTTAAAACAGCTTCCTCCTTATATTCGTCTATCTCTTTTTTTAATACCGATTCCTTCTGCCTAATATCCAGAAGAATATAAAAAATCATCATCATGCTCTTTGAAATAGAAAAGTGCTGATTTTGCATAATCGTAATCATCATAGTTCGAATCTGCAGCAAAATATCTTCCTCACTATCAAACATATTCTTCGTAAAGCTAATTTTATCCTGCTGATTCATCAAATCCACGACTTCTGGGCAGCAAGAAACCAATGAATATTCTTTTCTATCTGCAAATTCGTGAATCTGCCTTGGAAAGCTCGCACAGGTTTCTGACAAAACTTCATCTCCAAAATTCAATACCAGATTGCAAAGTTTCTGTTCATTTAAGAATGGACACTGCTTCTGTTCATTCAGTGTAATGACGCGTGTGCCATCTTTTTGTTTTACATATTGATCTAAATAATCATTGTTTTTCTTTGTTAAGCTTAAGTGATTCCATTTTATATAAGTATCATCATCTACTGCAATCTTCCACTCTTGACAACAAGTAAAAGAACACTTGTCTGCAATACAGGTAAAAGTGTCATAGTAATCCGTTTTGATTGATTTCTTCATAATTATCTCCTAAAGTGCGCTGATAGAGTCATTTTGTATACTTCTTATTTTCTCAACACTTCTCTTGAATCAAGTATATAACTATTTTGCTGTTTTTTCAAATAGACCTGAATATTCTTGTCATTCCGAGCCCATGGTTCAAACAACACAAGAATACTCAATAACCCATAGACGCACTCCCTTCATCGTATATTTTTCCACATAATTTTCCAGATAAATTCCAGCTCTTGTAATCAGAACATGTATTTTATCCATCCATTTTTGGTCAAATTACGACTTCGGACTTACAATATCCAGAGCAAATTCGGTTGCTTCTTTTAAATCCTTAGAGTTTG
Source organism: Mobilitalea sp. (assembly GCA_049657865.1). Lineage (GTDB taxonomy): Bacteria > Bacillota > Clostridia > Lachnospirales > Lachnospiraceae > Mobilitalea. The sequence goes on along the minus strand of JBASOB010000054.1, from coordinate 2,531 downwards.
GATGAGTTAACGATACAAATAATATGGCTCCTTTACAAACAAACTCGTCCATTACACTAATTCCCTTTTCTTCAAGGATTCTACGCACTTCATCCTGCCGCTGCTTACCTGAGGCGCAGCTGGTTACTAGCACTGCGTGTTTGAGCGCGGGTGCTTCCATCTCCTTAATATATGCCAATAGTTCCGGCATACTGACTCCACCATAAATGCCTCCAACCAGGAAAAGTAAGTCGATATCATGTAAGGTCGGATTCTCCATTATGTTTATGGTTTTAACCTTTAAAGCCGAGCCGATTGCTTCTGCAATCTTTTTTGAGTGTTTTGTTTTGGTTGCATATAGGACAGCAATTCTCTCCATTCTCAATACCTCCTTCGATTAATATGACCCATTATTGTTTTCGCTCATACTCATCATAATCGCATTCTCCTTTGAGCATATGATACATCTCATCTATAAGCACAGACGCTATTACCACTCCAGCTTCTATATTTCTCTATTTCAGGACTCAATCTTGATAATATCATCAAATCCGCAGTTAAGTTCCATACAAATACGAGCGAGAATATCTAAGGACACTTGCTGATCATTACTCATCTTTGTAAATGTGCTTGGTGCAATCTGCGTCTTCTTCCGTAATTCTGTCTTGCTCATTCCACTGTCAATTAATAATTTCCATAATGGTTTGTATGTGATTTTTACTTGACTCTCAGCCATATTCTATTCCTCCACATATTATAAAAATAGGGTTATTTCAATTAGGTTAAGTATACCATATTTATTTCATTCTCACAATAAATCGTTTCGAGAACTCGAAACAATTAGTAAACATTGACAAATAAAAAGCAACCAGTATTTATGATCACCGATTGCTTATTATACTTTATTTTAATTTTATTAGTTCAAATATATTCACACCATTTCCTCTTATCCACAGAATAAGTACATATTGTTCGCTAAAAACACAGATTCATATCAGCCATGAAACCGCTGTAATCCTCATAAAATCAAGCTTTCTTCGACATCAATACGACTGTCTCCACGTGCGAAGTCCAAGGGAACATGTCTACTGGAACTGCCTTTTCTACTTTAAATCCTTTTTTAGTCATGTATTCTAAGTCTCGCTCCAATGTTGTTGGATTACAAGAGACATAAACAACTTTCTTTGGTTTCAGTTCTGCTAATGCATCCATAAACTGTTCATTACTTCCGGTTCTTGGAGGATCCATGAATACGACATCTACTGTTTCATTTGCTTCTGCCATCTGCATCATGAATTCACCTGCATCATTGTTATAGAATTCAATATTAGTTGCTTCATTTCGCTTTGCATTGATATGAGCATCATGAACAGCATCTTTACTTAGTTCTACTCCAATTACTTTGAATGCATGATCCGAAGCAATAATACCGATAGTACCAATACCGCAATATGCATCAACAACTGTTTCCTTGCCGGTAAGGCCTGCCATCTCGATTGCTTTGTTATACACTACTTCTGTCTGAAGTGGATTAACTTGATAGAAGGATTTTGGAGAAATACGGAATACTTTATCACATAAGGAATCTTCAATAAATCCTTTTCCGTAAATCACTTGTTCTTTATTACCTAAAATCATGCTAGTTTTCTTGTCATTAACGTTTACTACAACTGTAGTAATCTCTGGATGTATCTGTCTAAGTGCTTTTACGAAATTGTTCTTAGATGGTAGAATCGGTGAAGCTAATACTAAGACTACCATAATTTCATTGCTCTTATAACCGGTACGAATTAGTACATGACGGAACAGACCATAATTGGAGTCCTCATCATATGTTTTAATCTTAAACGATGGCAATAAAGTACGAATCGTGGCAATAATCGCATCTGCTTTCGCATTATGAATCATACAGTTTTCAATTGGTACAACACGGTGTGATACCTGCTCATAATTACCGGATACTGGATTACCTTTTTTATCATGATCAAATACTACATGAACCTTATTACGATAATGTTTTGGTTCTTCCATACCGATAATTGGTGAAACATTACAGTATTTCTTAATCAAATCTTCTACCATATACTGTTTACTTTTTAATTCTGATTCATAAGGTTGCTGTAAAATATTACAAGCGCCGCATTCTCTGCTGTAGATACAGGAACCTGGTGCCATATATACTCTATCAGGGCTATATGGTGATTTTTTTCTGCCTTTATCTGCAGATTTCTTTACTGCCCTGTCTTCTGATTTATGGTTATTATCATATTCTTCTTTTTCATCATGAGAATATTCCTCTCTATTATCTCTGTTGTAGGAAGGTTTTTCACCATAAGATGGCTTGCTATCTCTGTTATAAGAAGGTTTACCACTGTATGCTGGTTTACTGTCTCTACCAAAAGAAGGTTTACGATCATTATAAGCTGGCTTGCCTTCTCTACTTGAAGAAGGTTTATCACCATATGCTGGCTTGCTATCTCTGTTATAAGACGGCTTGTCGCCGTATGCTGGCTTACTGTCTCTGTTGTAAGAAGGCTTGTCACCGTATGCTG
>JBASOB010000053.1:0-4441 GCA_049657865.1 Mobilitalea sp. | reverse complement strand
TCGAATCGTCCCCGTATCTCTCTCTCACGTTATCCACTACTTTGTCCAATTTGGTCAGCCTCTCATAGCGATTCCAATCAAATAAATTAATCTGGCGGTTCATATCTCCGCCAACCACCTTACTCGTGTGAATCCCGATATTGCGGAGTGCCGTACCATCCCACTGTTCATCAAATAATTCGCAGGCAGCAAGGTGTATCTCATTTGTCGTATTGGTTGCCGTAAACAGCGTCTTCTGATGGGACGCATGGTGAAACTCGAAATCCACGATGCTTACTGCCACTACCGAAGCTCTCACCCCATCGGCGCGAAGCCTTGTGGCCACCGTTTCCGCAAGGGACAGAAGAATCATCTTGGCAACTTCCGCCTTATCTACGTCAAAGGCAATGGTAGTTGAATTGCCATAGCCTTTATTCGCAGGCACCACATCCGAGACGACTGCCACGTCAATTCCATTAGCAAAGGCAAAGATTACTTCTCCGTACTTTTTAAAATGCGCTCTCAGAAGATCAAGGTCGGTATGTGCCAGCTGTCCAATGGTGTGAATCCCTAGCGCATGAAGCTGCTTTTTGGTGGCCGCTCCGACATAAAACAGTTCTTCCACCGGAAGTTTCCACAGCTTATTCTCCAGCTCGTCCGGATACAGGGTATGCACCAGGTTCGGCTTCCGGAAATCAGAGGCCATCTTTGCTAATAATTTATTGGATGAAATCCCAACATTCACTGTAAATCCAAGTTCTTCACTGATCGTATCCTTCATCAGATTCGCCGCAACGACTGCAGAACCATAAAGTCCTACCGTTCCCGTCATATCACAATATGCTTCATCTACAGAGTATTGTTCCACGCACGGTGAAAATCTCTTCAGCACCTCCAGAAATGCCTTCGAACTGGTATCATATAAATCATAATGCGGCGCCACCAGTTTGAGTTCCGGACAAAGTTTCTTCGCATCGCTTATCGTATCGCCGGTTCTTACCCCGTACTTCTTCGCGGGCATAGATCTAGCCAGTATAATCCCGTGCCGCTTCTTAATATCTCCCGCAACTGCAGAAGGAATCTCACGCAGGTCCGTCTTCTCCCCAAGGATATGGAGTCTATAAACGGCTTCCCAACTAAGGAAAGCCGAATTCACATCAATATGAAATATCACTTTTTCCATACATATGTTCACCTCTTATTCTGATTATACCAGAACTTATGTTCGGTGTAAAGAGAGAACATTTAAATCTTGAGTAGCAGATAATTCGTTATGTTAGTTACATTAATACTTGATTACATTGATAATCACCCAATATTACCAAACACAACACGTTGTACAGATAAATCACGGTTCATAATTTCAATATAAATTTGATTTTCTTCTCCCGAATTCTGTATCCAAAATTGTGTGTATTTTTCATCTAAATCTCCTATCCCTCCCCCAATAGGATAAGAATTTAATTCCATTTTTGTTTTTACCTCATAAGTAAGTTTCTCACCAAAGATATTCTTCATATAAGAGATAGCAGCCTCTTCTATTTCCGCTTCGGAATACTCTCTATCACTTTCTTGTGTTAGAACTGCCTCTTTTTGGCTTATTCTTTCCTCTCCAAAAAATCCTTTTGGATATCGCTTCCAGGTTTCGATCTTCCCTGTTTTCGCATTAAACTTAATAGTATAATCATAATTTGTTTCTGTATAGATTGATCCTCCCCAAAGACTCAGACGATCCTCATCACCAGCAAAATACTCGATAGACATAGTCTTATATCCGCTATACCCATTAACAAAATACTTCTCTGCTAGTTGTGCTGCTATAATATAAGCCTCTTCTTCTGTTTTATCACCTTCTAATACTTGAATCTTAGTATCCTTTGACTTATCTTCAATCTTTGAATCATCACTACTTACATTCTCGTTTTCTACAATATGATGCTCGTATGATTCATTATACATCTGACTTTCAGTATACTCATCTTTATTACTATTCATGTAAAAAGCAACACCTATTGAAACCATAAATATAATAATACCTGCAGTCAACAACCATTTTTTCATATCAATTAACCTTCCCTAACATTGACTTTAATTAGAATATCTATTTTATAAAAGGGAATCTTAATCAAATATAAAATTTCCTTTTAAACATATCATTAGAGTAAAATCCATGAACCATGCAAACGCACCCCCTCTATTCCTTCCCCGACGTTGCAAGAAGCTCCAACGGCTCTTTCTTCAAATTACTAGATATCATCACAAACGATATCGAGATCCCTATCAATAAGATGATTCCTTCCATTCCAAGCGATACCTTCACCATGGTGGGCAAGTCGCTATCCATAGCCTTTGTGTCCTCTTTTTCAGAAGATAAGGCTGTATTTCCATAAGTGTAATCATAATAAGACTTATATCCCGTCTCCTTTGAAACCTTATTCGTTAATAGCACGCCCAAGGAACAGCCGAGCACGCTCCCGATCACGATCAGCAGAAGAATCCCCGACAATAAGGACCTCATACATTGCTTTTTGCTTAATCCGAGGGACCGCTCTATGGCGGTTCGTTTTCGCTGCTTTGTGATGAACATATTGCAGAAAAATACGATTACTAAAAACACCAGAATAAGACCTGCGACAGAAAAGATTCTAGACAAGCTCTTCATGTTATTCATTCCTGCTTGTAATTGCGAGTAACCTCTATCATAGAAGGTAATTTCAAGTTCCTCGGTGCCATACTTTTTCCAAGCAGCTAAGAAGTTCTCAATCTGCCCATTTGCAATCTGAAAGGAGGTGTTATATCCTTTCATGGGTCTAAAGTCCAGGATATTATTTTCATCACTGTTCTTAATCGAGGATTTCGGTATAATCACTTCATTGTTTCCTATTCCATACCGGCCTCCCATTGAGCCAGGTGAGACGTCATAGATTCCTGTAATGAAATAATTGCTGTCTTCAAAAACCGGATATACTTCTCCTTTTGCATTCAGCACATTATAAATAGCTCCTCCACCCTTTAGCCGAAAATCCCCTCCAGCTGAATCTGCATAATTAGCATAATAAAGTGGAAGGTGTATACTCTCCCCCACCTCCAAATTGTTGATTCGGGCAAATTTTCTCGATATGAGGCATACTTTTTTACCGATTCCGTATTCTTCCTCACTGATATCTTTGCCTTTATAGATATAGGTTTCACCGGAATAAAACGACATTAACAGATTTGTATTCTGCGTTGCTGTTACAGGAATTGTATCCGCCCATAATTCCTCAGAATCGATTAGCGTGAGCCATCGCTTTCCAATTGCTGTTTCATAAAATCCTTCTGTTATTTCTTCGCCAAAGTAATCTTCCGCAATTCCATCCTCTATGATCTCACCTGTTGCGGATACCTGCGCGGAATTCATTTCAGGCCACGGTACATACACATGGTCAAAACCTCCGGACTCATTTTGAGAGATATAGTCGTATAAAGACATCAGATAGGTTTTATCTTTATATAACTTCTTTGGTTCTGGATCCTCCATACTAACAAAATCTATCTCTGAGCCTTCCATTGATTTTGCGCCCAAAAGAACTTTCTTTATTTGAAGTTGAACATGTTCATCAGGGATACCATCCTTTAAGGGTGATACCTCCACAATGATAAATTCATAACTTTTTTCGGTATCATTGTCATATTCCGGGCAATATGCCCCGTAATAGCAGCGATGTTCCGGATTGTAAATATAATTGGCTCCCTCAAAGTCCAACACGGACAAAGGAAGGGCTTTATTATACTCCGCTCTGTTATAGATATGATATTCCTTTAATTCTGCATCCCATCTTTTTACCTGTTGTACAGCGGACGCTCTCTGCTCGACTGTGCCAATCGTAATAAAGGTATTCTCATATTGTTTCCTATTACTATCATTCAACGACCATAAATTTCCTCCCAGAGAGAAAAAGGCAGAAGCTGCCGCCAATAACAAGACGAAGAAGGTTGTTTTTAGAGGAGTCCTTTTCAATTGACGTATGCTATTCTTAACAATCATAAAGTTCCCCCTTATTCCTTTGCTTCTGACAAGTATCCATCTCGCATCCGGAAAATAACATCTGCTTCTTTTGCTACTTGTGTGTTATGTGTAATGACAATGACGGTATATCCTTCTTCATGCGCCAGCCATTTTAATTGCTCGACGATATTCTTCTCATTTTCCGTATCCAGATTACCGGTCGGCTCATCTGCCAGAATGATCTTCCCTCCCGAGGCCATCGCCCTGGCAATCGCTACTCTCTGCTGCTCGCCTCCGCTCATCATCTGCGGATACTGAGAGTAGATTTTCTCACCAAGTCCAACTTTGTTCAGAAGCAATTGTGCCTGTTCTTTTGCCTCTTTTTTAGAGTACTTTTTAAATTCCATAGGAAACATCACATTTTCCAAGGCAGTTAAAAGCGGGAATAGATGAAATGCCTGATATACTACCGAA
>JBASOB010000052.1:0-6334 GCA_049657865.1 Mobilitalea sp. | reverse complement strand
GCTATATTGTATCTTTTATCTTGCTATATTATATCTTTTACTCTGAAAATTCGAATTGTTACCTGTCTGCCAAAAGCTCAGCCACTTCATTCGCAATCAGACTGGCACCCTCTGTAGTTGGATGTATTCCATCAGAAAATAGTTCTGGCTTATCAGCAGTCAAATTATTGATATCAATAACCTGTAAATTCTGTTCCAATGCCACATCACGGACCACTTGCGCAATCTCCTCCACAGCACTTGCCTGAATTTTAAAGACACATAAATCTCCTCCATTATTCGGGTAAGCAGTCGGCGGCGTCATTAATATTATCTGTGGATTTGATTCAAGGCTTTGATAAGTTGCCAAAAGATTGCAATATTCCTCTTTGAATATTTCTTTGGTTATGAAGTTATCAATTTTGGCATCATTGGTACCAAGCATAAATATCACGATATCCGGTTCATATTGAAGACTGCTTTGATACATCTTCAGACTGCTGTAGGGCAGATTTCCTTCTGACTGTGCCGTTGCACTTGACATCCCGCAATTAAGTACATAATAATTGTTACCGAGTATTTCCTGTAATTGTACCGGATAACTAATCAACTTCTTGCCTTTACTATTTCCTAAAGTAATGCTATCCCCAACACAAGCCACTTTTATGGCACCCTGTGGTATCTTCAGTTCCTCAATAGAATAAGAATTACTCTTGCTGCGTTTCGAATATATTGTAAATGTTCCCATGGCTGCTGCCATCAAGATAATTGCTCCCACAACAATACATCCTATTCTTTTTTTAATAATATTCTTATCTTTTTTTTCCGTCATAATTCTCCTTCAGAGTTGCTTTGGTGTCTAATAATTAATATCTCTATTTTAGTCCTTTTACGGGAATTTTACAAATATTCTATGATAATTCTTTCAAGTTATTCCTAATAAAATCCCCAGTGCTTCACTGGGGATTCGCTCCATTGCTATTACGCGGGATTTATCATATAATGAATTATCTTGATGATAGAACAGAAATATCATTTGAAGAAAGAACATTTTCACTCGCAGCTTTGTGCCTGCAGCCCAAAGTTTGCATACAGAGAGAAAGGCATGGGTATTTATATGCGATATAGCAAAAAAATATTATTAACATTATTGTTAGCCCTTACACTGGCAACATCCCCTATAACACCGATGATTCAAAACGCAACCACGGTGCAAGCTGCAACAATAAAAATGAGCAAAAAAACATTAACCCTTAAAGTCGGAGATAAAAAAACATTAACAGTATCTGGATCCACAGGTAATATAACCTGGTCTTCTTCTAAGAAATCAGTTGCAAAAGTATCTTCTAAGGGAAAAGTAACTGCAAAATCCGCAGGCGTTACTAAAATCACAGCTACGGTAGACGGTATTGTCTGTACCTGTAAAGTAACAGTTGCAGATGGAGTATCTTCCGCTACTAAAAAGAAATAAGATCCTACAAGGTAATTGATCACTTAACTTAACAATTGTCTGTATCTTTGATTATTTTAAGCACAAAACAAATAAATATATTTATTTCTCAATTTATAACAAAAAGCACAGCCGTTATTAATGATTCATTTAACGGCTGTGCTTTTTTATGAGTTTATATTCTGTCTATACCGGAAATGCTACTCCTGCACGTAATATAATATTCGGATATGCTGAAAATTCTCCGGTACGAATTGCAAATTTTACATTCTTTGTTCGTTCTTTAAATTCAGTATGCGGTACCATCTCATGCTCAATATCAGGCAGAGAATCTTGAATCAGGTGCAATAGAGTATCGTTTTTATCAACTATTTCCTGTGCCAGACAATAATACTCTATCTCTGTTTCCTCTAATACTGCAGTTAAAGTTTGTTCAAAGCTTGGGACTCCGCCGCATAAAGCCAGATCTACAATTGGTATACCCGGTGGAATCGGAAGCCCTGCATCACCGATTACGAATAAATCTTTATGTCCAAGTGCTGCAATATAGCCAGCTAATTGTGCATTTAATATCCCATGTTTTTTCATTTTTAATTTCTACTCCATATCAATTGTGACTTTCCTTGATTTGTCTAGTTTCTATTTATTAAATTATTTTAGTTATTCTAACTGCCATGTACTCTTTGCCAGGCATCTGGACGGTAAATCTTCCTTTGAATTTTCCTATCTCCGTTATCGTCATCTCCCAGGTATCAAGTAGTTCCACCTTATATTCACTGCTATCATCAAAATAATAGTTTCTAAAAGAGGGGCGATTAAATCCATAGTAAAACAAATAAAAATTATATGGCTTTTGCATATTTAGAAAAGAGTCTACGGTTGCTGCTACTTCATCCCAATTTTCCTGAATTGGTTTAAGACCAAAGCCAGGTATTTCCTGCATAATTTTAGAAAGGAACTTTAATCTATCTGGACTTTCTCCGTGAAGTGTACCGCCATGTGACCACCATAGAATGTCTTGCGGATGCATGAAAGTTTCACCGTGTCCGGCATATCCGCCCCTGCAGGCTGCTTCCCAGAATCTTCTGATTAGTTCCTTGCCGCTAATATTTCCCCAGCCGTGCTGGATATTTCCTTCATAAGCGATTTCATCCCAGACAATCGGTTTATGATAAGATATTCTTAGTTCTTCTGTCAGCTCCGTAGACTTATAGATATCCTGTCTCTGTAAGCTGCAATGCGTAATCCAAGGTCTGTTATAGTTATAAAATGCTCTGCAGTTATGGATAGAACGCAGATGATTATATGCATCTTTGCTGCATATTATTGAGGCATACCTTTCCCAATCTTCCATCGTCTTCTTAAATAGCAGATCATATTCATTGGCAAGGGACCACCATACATTGCGATATGCGGAGAACCTTGCGATGACATAGTTCCAATATAAGTCATCCTGTTTTGCGCTCATCTCACTGAAACCCCATCGGTCATAAGGATGCATGATGATTAAATCTGCTTCAATGCCAAGTTCCATCAAATCCTGAATTCGCTTTTCAAAAAGCTGAAAGTGAAGGGGATTAAATTGTTCGAAGTCCCAGTCATTCCCTGGTGCCTTACCCATGTAACCATAAAAATTTTCTTTTGTTAATCCCGAGTTGTCACAAGGAGTTCCAACATACGGGTAAGTAATCGGTTCGTTAAAATTATAATCATAGTGCTTCGGGAATACGCAAAACCTGATTTTATTGAAAGCACTGTTTTTCAAGGTTTCCAGCGTCTGCTCCTGTAATTCCTGTGCTTGCAGAGCCCAGACATAGCAGGTAGTTCCAATGGAATAATACGGTTTTCCATCCTCATAAGCAAAATGATAAGTATTTTCGACATGAACCGGTCCATGATTATTCGTTCCTGGCTTCACTACATGAAATTGCCCAGTATATTTTTCATTGGAGAAATTACCCTCTAATTCAAATTCATATTCTTCTTCAAAAGAAGGCATAAATCTAACCATATACCTGCCTTCTCCGTCATAGAAGCCATCCACTTTCTTGATTTCATTTTTACTTCGAAAGGTTCCCCCTATCTTATAATCAACAAATGGATTTTTATCCGACTTGCCCTGTACCGTCACTTCAAAAGTGCCCCATTTTTCAACTATTTTTGTATATACACAATCGCTCATAGCTGGTCTCCATTCTTTATCGTAGTATAAAATTTAATATCCAAAAGAAGTACAAAATGAATTTCCCATGGAATTCATTTTGGATTTCTTATAAGTCTCACTAGTAACATGTGAGACTTTGATTCGCATGTTACTCACGAGACTATTTTAACATGTTTCCTTAAGATTTCACAGCTCCAGACATACCTTCTACAAAATATCTTTGGAACGCTAAATATACAATTAATACCGGAATTACGGAAATTAATACGCCTGCACATAAATAACCATAATCGGTACCATGTTCACCGACAAACGTCATGATTCCAATGCTCTGTATACATAATTTTATTATGTCAAGTCTTTCACGCTGTCTCGTTCAACGAATTCAGTACAGAACTGAGTCTTCGTCTTTACTCCATTCGGATTCTGTATCACCTCAAACAGCCTCCTGACTGCCATTTGTCCCATCTCCTGCTTAAATACTTTTATCGTAGTGAGTCTTGGTGTTGATATCTCACAAGAGGCTAGGTCATCAAATCCGATTAAAGAAACATCCTCCGGCACTCGGTATCCTTTTTCAATGAGCGCCTTCATTGCACCAAGTGCAATCATATCATTATCTGCAAAAAAGGCGGTAGGAAGTAACGGTTTGTTCTGTAAGTAATTCAGCATATCTTTGTAGGCACCATCCATAGTTGTATGTAAAGTTACTACATATTCTTCCTTGGCATGAATATTGTTTTTATGGAGTGCTCTTAAATATCCATTGTTCCTTGAGGAAAATGCTTTAATCCGAAATTCTCCTCGTAGATATCCAATTTCTTTATGACCTTTATGGATTAAGTACTCCACCGCATTCTTGGCCGAGTCCGAATTATTAATCATAACTCCATTAAATTCCATGGATGTACTCCAACTGTCCAATATGATTAAAGGACATTTAGCATCCTTAAATCTTATAAAATCTTCATCTTGTGCCTCTGTTCCAAGCATAATGACACCGGTGGATTTATCATTTAAAATTTCATTGATTCTACTTTCGAAATCATCACTGCGCCTATCCAGATTGCAGATCACCATATCGAACCCAGATTCCCTGCACTCTGTATCAACTCCCTGAAGGAGGTTGGTAAAGAAGGGCGAATTGTCGATAATCGTTCCATCTCTTTTGTAGATGACAAGCATTATTTTGGATACCTTTAGTTCACTCATATATCCAATCTCTTTCGCAACCCGGAATATTTTCTCTGAGGTTTCTATATTGACACCTTTTTTATGATTGATGGCATTTGAGATTGTTGCCGGTGAAAATCCTGTAATTTCACTTATACTTCTTATGCTGGTTCTCATATGTTTCGCACCTCTTACGCTTAATTATAAATATTTTATATGAATGTTCAATACAAATTCGTCATCTTTTTAACATTTAAACATATTATCCAATATTTATATCAATATTTTATACATTTGTTCCATATAAATGATGATTATTCATGATTTTCCTTGTATTTTATATATAGTTTTATATAACTGTTTATATAAATTTATATGAATTCATCCTTGATTTACTTATATAATGCCCACAAAAATATGCCCAGAAGATTGGAATTTTCATTTCAATCTCTCCGGGCACCTTCCTTTTTACAATTAGTAATATTCATCTATATTTCCTGTATTACTCATCTGAACTTCCTGTATTATACTCTACTTGTTCATAGCTTTTACGCCAGAAGCCACTAGCCCTCCGTCACACAGGATATCAACTCCTGTCAAATAGCCTGCGCTTTCGCTGACACAGTAGACAAACAGACTCGCAATTTCCTCCACACGTCCAAATCGCTTAATAGCGCAGTGTTTTGTAAAAGCTTCTGCCTCTCCCTTCTCTAGTTCCCCCATAGGTGTTTCAAAATTACCTGGTGATACAGAAATTACCCTGATTCCTTTTTCCCCAAATCTGGCCGCATCTTGTTTAGCAAACCAGATTACAAAATGCTTCGATATTCCATATGCAACACCAGCCTGCACTTTTACTGGAAATAGTTGAACTCTTTTCATCATCTTTTTCATGAAAAGTTCTGGATCTGTAATGCTGTATTTGTATTTACTAATTGGCATGATAATCCTTGGAGTCAGATAAGCTGACATGGAAGATACGTCTATGATACAGGAACCTTTCTCCATTACTTTAAAAAATGCATTATTTATATTAATTGTGCCTAGTGCATTGGCTTCCATAATTTTCTTTGCATCTCCCATGTGCGGCGACATTCCAGCCGCATGAATCACTGCCGCCACTTTCCCCTTTGTTTTCGCATAATAAGCTAATTCTTCTACATTAGCATAATCTGACACATCACAGGGATACGCTTCCACTTCAATCCCCTCATCCTTAAGTTCTTTCATTGCACTTTCCAGCTTCTTAATTGTTCTTCCACATATAATAATATAATGATCCTTACCCATAAGCCTGGCAGTCTCAAGACCCATGCCACTTCCTCCACCTGTAATTACGCATACTTTTTCCATCTTAATTTTCCTTCTTTCTTATGTTGTTAAGTCCTTTCTAACATTTTTTCAAAAAGACTTATTTTTGTTTTGTTTCAGCAATTGATTGTTGTTTTCAAAAAATCTGTTCAATTTTTCCTATAGTAATTAGTAATAGTATCTTTACTTGCAAGATAATTGACCGGCTTTTTCACAAGCTTCATAGATTACATCATAGTTTCTGTTAAGCATTACCT
>JBASOB010000051.1:0-4742 GCA_049657865.1 Mobilitalea sp. | reverse complement strand
AGTTCCTTCCAGCTGAACAGGTTTTAATACAGCTACAGGCGATATTGTTGATGCAGCACAGGACCACTCTATATACTCAAGCTCTGTTTCCGCTGATACGTCCTGCCATTTGAAGGCATAGCCTGCTTTGGTTGCATGATGTCCTGTCACGCTTCCAGTTGCGGCATACTCTGTATCATCATAGCAGATAACCAGACCATCCACAGGAATATCCATTGCGCCGCTTTCCACTTTTTTAGTCCACCGTTCAATAGCGTCCGTAAGATTATCTGAGGTCGTAACTTCTCTATCAACAACGGTAAATCCCTCTTTTTCAAGATAGTCCATTCTGTCTCCCCAGGATTTCATATCATCTTCGATATAAACCAAGGTAAAGGCATTAAAGCGAACATATCTTTCCTTTACTTTTTCTGCGTCATCCAGTCCAAGAGTTCCAGATGCTAGATTACGAGGGTTGGCATATTTTTCATTATCATCCTCAATGGTATCATTAATCAGAGCAAACTCGCTGTAAGAAATAGTAGCTTCCCCACGGACAACCATATGACCTTTATAATTAATTTTGAGTGGGAATCCTTTGATTGCCTCTTTCATAAAAGTAATATTGGTGCCAATGGTACCATTTCCTCTTGTGAGGATTTTAGTAAGTTTGCCGTCATCATAAGTCAGTATCAGAGTTAATCCATCTAGTTTCCACGAAATCCAGATTGGCTTGCTTTCAGCCCATTTCAGTAAATCATCGACTTTTTTAGTTTTGGCTAAGGAAAGCGCAGAGAATTCATGTGCTTCCTTTTCTCCGTTGCTTTCTATGTATCCTGCATTCTGTGTGGGGCTGTTCTCTATGATATATCCTGTTTCCGCTTCAAGCGCTGCAAGTTCATCATACATACTGTCCCACTCATAGTTTGAGATAATCTCATCCTGCCCATTGTAATATACTTCGGAGGCCTCATTTAACTTGGATACAAGCTCTTCTATTCTCAAATGCTTCTCTGCATTCTCATTATTCACATCAACCAACTCTTCCAATCCATTTCCTCCTGATATCACAAACTACATCTTCCATACCACCCAAATTTCTAATATAAAGCATGTTAACTATATAGTCTATATGAGATATCTTTCATAATTGTATGTTTCGGTACTTTTGCATTTCTACCTACTTAACCAATAATTAAACTATTAGATATCTGTTTTTTCAGACTTACCTTAACATTATTTCAGTTTATATTACATGGATCTATTCAGTTCTTCGATTTCTTTCTCGGTCACATTACGGAAATCTCCTGTTTTTAATCTACCCAGCAAAATATTCATGATACGTATTCTTCTTAAATTGATTACCCTGTAGCCAAGTGCCTCACACATACGCCTGATTTGTCGATTCAGACCTTGCGTCAAAATAATATTAAAAGAGGTCTTGTCAATTTGTTTTACTTTGCACTTGTTGGTAACAGTATCTAGAATCGTCACTCCAGAAGCCATCTTGTTAAGGAATTCCACTGTAATTTCTTTATTCACTGTTACGATATACTCTTTCTCATGCTTATTCTCTGCACGCAGAATTTTATTCACGATGTTACCGTCGTTCGTAAGCAGTATTAGTCCTTCTGAGTCCTTATCTAATCTTCCAACCGGATATATTCTCATACCGTATCCTATATAATCAACGATATTATCTGGTTCACCATGATCCGTAGTACATACAATTCCTTCTGGTTTATTAAAAGCAATTAAAACCAGCTTTTCTTCTTTTTTCACTGGCTTATCATTGAAAGTTACTGTACTTGTTGGAGATACTTTTGAGCCCATCTGAGCTATGACCCCGTTGATTTTAACTTTTCCTGCTTCAACAAACCGGTCTGCTTCTCTTCTCGAGCATACTCCTGCTTCACTTAAAAACTTATTAATTCTAATATCACCATTATCTTCCCCTTGTGAGGTTAATCTTTTCGTTCTTTTTGCCATGTCGACCTGCTTTCTATTACGATATACCTGTATGATTAAGCTTAATTATACTAGGTTTCCTATCTTTCGTCCACTTGTTTTTCCCTTTGTCTTAACTTGCAACTTTATTATCCGAACTTGAAATTTTATAAAAAAAAGAACTCTTTATACTATATTAGTAGAATATAATATACAGAGTTCTTAATAATATTATTCAGTTGTTGTTTCCTTTTTTGTCTCTGTTTCAGCTTCGGACTCAGTGTTCGTATCACTCTCAGTTTCTTTCTCTGTTTTCCCTGCCATCTGATCGATGTTCTGCCAGAAGGTACGAAGATCCTCATCTTTTGCTTTTGCTTTATCACTCTTCTTATCAGTCAGCTCATATAATGCCTTGACATCCTCATCGGCTTCTCTTGCATCGATATAAGCTTTCAGTTCTGCGTCCAGCTCATCAGAACAGATCTTCAGATTGCCGCTGTCATCCGTTATAACGTAGTATTTAGAAAGACCCGGTGCTACTGTATTGATACTGATAAACTTAATTTCATGATATACATATACAATATAGGTACCTTCTTCGATTCCTTTTTTCGTATATGGTACTATATTACTGTATTCTTCGATATATTCCGTCTTTTCTTGAAGTTTTTCCTGTGATTCTATCTGTGTCGGATCACTTAACAAGCTTTTTAAGGTATCTCTGTCTGCAATTCCTTTTGCAGTAAAATATTTTTCAAAGAGTGTTTTAATCTCAGGATATGCATCTTTTTCTAGATCATAGACCGGAATTTGCGTTGGGACCGGTGACGGTGTCGGACTGAGCGTTGGTGTTTCTTCTGCTGCTTCCGTAATTTGATCACTATAAATATTGGAGGTGGCAGTTTCATCGACTTTTGCTACCTGAACTACTTTTGTCGAATTTTCACTTAGAACATTGTCTTTTCTAGGTTGTGCCTGGCTAATTGCAAATGTTAGAATTCCAATTCCCATGGTGCTGACTGCAGTCATGAAAATAACTTTTTTATATTTAAGTTTCATTTATTCTCCTCGAATCTATGTTTTACATCTCTGATTACAATAATATGCTCTTCTTATAATACCAAAATAACTCTGAAAAATCAACTGTTCAGTACAATCTTTATGTAATTCTTATTTAATATTTCCGTAACATTTCAGTAAAACATGCAAATCAACATTTGCCTTACACATTCTAATAAGAATATAATTATACAAAATGCATAATAAACAGTATAATAAGACTATAGTATACTTTTGTAGAAAGGAAGGACTCTAATGAATAAAGCATTAAACCAGCAACTAAACCACATTGAAAAACAGGAACAAAAAATATTATCCCCACCAAAAAATTCGGTAATCAAAACCAAACTCACCCCCATTGTGAATAATATACAAGGCGTCATTCCAGATCAATTAACAACGACGCTCGAAACTGCTTTTTATAAAGGATTTCAATTGGTCTTTGAAAAAGGAACTTCCCTTATAGAAAAAACTTATAATAAGGAAAAGCTTGAACTCGATTATGATCTCAACAGTTATGCTGTCAGCAAAAAGCCAAGCATGAAATATCTCAGAAAAATCGAGAAACAATCAAGACAGTCTAGTTTTCTGAACTCCTCCTTCTCGGTCCTAGAAGGCGGCCTTCTCGGTTTCCTAGGAATCGGACTACCTGATATTCCACTTTTTATATCTGTAACCCTAAAGACTCTTTACGAGATTGCACTAAGTTATGGATATTCCTATGATACCGACGAAGAAAAAGCTTATCTTCTCCTGTTAATCTGCGGTGCTATCACTACAGGTGAACCGCAGAAAGCTTTTCACCTTGAGCTGGAACAATTAAGCGATAAAATCGATCATAACCTTGTCACCGATATCAATCTGGATAAGCAGATCAGAACTACGTCTGATGTCCTCTCTAACGCGCTTTTAACCGCCAAATTCATTCAGGGCATCCCTATTGTTGGCATGATCGGTGGTGCTGCCAACTATAATATTCTTAACAAAGTAGGCAAATATGCCGGAATTAAATATCACAAACGTTATCTTCTGTCAAAAGTAGTTGAATCGCATGACGGAATTTAAAAGCTAAAACATCTGTTTTCAATTTCAAAACTCACTTTACTTTATATTTTAGATAGTATATAATAACAGAGTCCGAAATCTACGGATTAAGTTTATGTGCACTTGTAGCTCAGTGGATAGAGCGTTCGCCTCCGAAGTGAAAGGTCGCCGGTTCAAATCCAGTCAGGTGCATTCGTATCAAGATAGGAACAAAGGATTTTACTTTGTTCCTATCTTTTTTTATTCTCGGCTAGTCGAATTGTTGAAACAGAAAGAGTCCTGACATATAATGTCAGGACTCTTTCTGTATTAATATCATTGCTGATATCTTATTTGTTTACTTCGTTCTCATACATAGAAACTAAATTCTCTAAGTGAGTATATTTGTTAGCTGCATTCTTCTCTGCTCTTGCAAATAACTCTGCTGCTCTTTCAGGATTTGAACGGCTAAGTGAGCTGTAACGAACTTCATTCTTGATGAAATCCTGATAGCTTGTTGTTGGAGCCTTGCAGTCTAAGGTGAAAGGATTTTTGCCTTCTGCAACATTACGAGGATCAAAACGGAAGGTATTCCAGTATCCGGAAGTAACAGCATTCTTCTCTTCTGTCTGAGCAGTTGACATACCACCCTTAATACCATGGCTGATACAAGGAGCATAAGCGATTACAAGGGAAGGTCCGTTGTAGCTTTCTGCTTCTACTAATGCTTTGAC
>JBASOB010000050.1:0-7337 GCA_049657865.1 Mobilitalea sp. | reverse complement strand
ATATTAGACAGGTATGCATAGGAACTCCACCAGAAAAGCTTGCAAAGGTGATTCCCTTTTCCTTTCAAGTACAAAATGTAACTGATGATTTTGTATTGTAAAGGAGCAGACTGAATGAACAGAGAGATTAAACAGATTGAGTTTTATTGTAAGAAATGTAGAAAAAGCATGAAAATGGCAAATTTACTTACTGGAGATGATGACGCACCTGTTTTACCAGGTATGATTATTAGATGCCATACAAATAGATGTACCAGAGTCATGGTATTGAAAAAGTACACAGAGGGAATGTTGATTGCCCGGGCAGATAAAGAAGGAAAAGTATTTATCTAAAAGAATCACATTGCAGTTAACATCAGGTATAGCAGATGCTATATGACAAAGACAATTAAAAGATGGCCTCATGATATGGGAGACGATGGTTACAAGCAGGACTGATGCCTGCTAGATCGGACTCGCCGTGGACGTATGGGAAAGATAACCAGTTTAGGACTGGCCTTTCTCGTGCGTCCTATTTTTTTGCGCAAAAATTCATATAGCAGGAGCAATTATCCGTCCTTAAACGTTTATCGAGCCAGACAAACGAAAGGATGGATTTTAATATGTATTATAATGTAACGAAAACAGCAAGTATAGTAAAGGAATTAAGAAAAGAAAAAATGTATCTTACACAGGAAATAATAGCGGAACAAATAGGTATCAACATTAAGACCTATCAATCTATTGAACAGGGAGTAAGGGGAATTAGTATTGATACACTTTGCTTGGTAGCAAATTATTTTAAAGTATCACTTGATTACTTAATTACAGGTGAGAAAGAAGATGCAGAATGGAATGTATTAACTATTAATCTCTCTAAAGAACAGAGAAAACAACTCTTTTCAATTACATCTAACATGATTATGACTCTAGGATGGATGTAGAATATTTATATAATTGATTTGAAACAATACGCTGTTATGCCTTTTGGGACGTAAAAACGTATAATATGGGTACTTATAAAATTACAGCAATCAAATATTGTAATAAAAGACGCCTCAAATGCCACTTACATACCCATAAAAAACGTGTTACTATTATATTAGTAAAAAAACTTATGGGAGGATTAGAAATGATTACAGAACAGCAAAAGGAAGTGATACGTAAATATGTCCCGGAGAAGTATTTTGATCGGGAGCGACTTATAAAATATCTTTCACTTCATGATATGGTTGGTGTAGAAGTTTTTATGTACGTGGCAAAGAAACAGAATGAGGATGCACTTAAGGAATTTGAGACTGTTTGGCCAGTTTTATTTAAAGAAAACAGGAATATTAATATTGTGCCTGGTGAAGAAGATAATTATAGAAAAATAGAAACATTTGAGCCTGAGCCAGTCGATGTTTTTGTTAAAAGAATACCGTTTAATTTCTATCATGAGGGTGATGATATTCGTGTTGATGAGAATGGAAAAGAAACTCAGGTGTGGAGACCAGTGGCAATTTCTAATTTGACATATGCACTTGGAGACGATCCAATGTCTACTATTTATTATCATAGAAATACACCTCTTACATTGGAAGATGCCTATAATAAGCTAGAATATCTCTTTTATGAAAAAGGGTATACACTAGAGCAAATATTTAGTTATCCAGATTCTATTACTTGGAGCGATTCCTCTGATATGTACGGTGACTGGTTTGATTACTTGGATATGTGTTTACAACTTGGATGGGATGATCTTATGCCAGTACATTTTTATTATAAATATAATCTAGCAAGGGAAGCATTAGGCAATGAACCGATTATTTTTCCAATCATGGAGTATGATTGTGAGGCATGGGCTAGAGATCGCAATCAGGTTCAGTTTTATAAAAGAAACGGAAATAAACTGGAATTCTTTGGGGTATTTCCATGTGATGATAATAATGAACCGATTCTTAGATGGATAGCGGTTGATATCAAAGATGCGGGAACAGTAAGTTGCTCTGATCAGAATGAATTAGAATGTTTTATGACCGTAACGCTTACACCACAGACAGTTATTCATGCTCAAATTTTTGAAAGAGATGATATAGGAAATGAATTAGAAGATGTGGAACCAAAGTGGGTGCAAATATATGCAGGACCACAGACAATGTCTTTTAATTATAAAGTGTTGAAAGAGCGTCGAGCGATACTTGGATATACTCAGCAAGAAGTTGCGGATGCAGTGCAGGCTAATATTAGAACCTATCAAAAGTGGGAAAACGGTGAAACAAAACCGGATGGATATTATTTGCTTCGTATTATGAACTGGTTGGATATTCCTAGTATAAATGATGTTATTATTTATACCAAAGTATAGGAATAAGTGATTATAAATTATAAAATTAAACAAAATTAAAATAGTTGTTTACAGAATAAACAAAGCGTGGTATCATTTGTTTGTATAAGAAAGGAGATGTTGAAGTGGCAAATATAATTGGATTATATGAAATTGCTAAAATAGCTCAAGTTACAACCGCAGCAGTAACGAATTGGACAAAGCGCTATGATGATTTCCCGAAGCCTGCTATGGAAGTACAGGCTGGAAAATTCTATAACAGTGATCAAGTAAATACATGGCTTAGAAAGAGAGGTAAGATTATGGGGGCAAAAATAATTTGTTTTATCAATTTAAAAGGTGGTGTAGCAAAGACTACTACAACTGTAGGAACAGCTACATTGCTTGCAGGAGAATTTGGTAAGAAGGTTTTGGTTGTGGATTTAGATCCTCAGACTAATTGTACAACGATGCTGATTGGTGAAAAAAAATGGAAAGAACTTGACGATAACAATTATACGCTAGCTGCATTGTTTGAAGATGTTATTAATGATACGAAGCTCTTTGAGATGGAAAAAACACTCCAGAAGAATGTATCCCAAATTACAAATGTACCAAATCTTGATCTGATTCCATCAAGTTTAAAAATGATTGATATACAGGATCGTTTGGCAACGATATCTCCTGGAAAATTCTTCTCAAACAATCCAACAGATATTATTAAAAGAGCTTTGAAGCCGATCGTTAATGATTATGATTATGTGCTCATTGACTGTCCGCCAAATATGGGATTGATTACTTTGAATGGTTTAAGAATATCTGATGGCTATATTATTCCAACAATTCCGGATGTATTATCTACTTACGGTATTCCACAGATTATAAACCGTGTGAAAGAGTTTTCTGATAACATTGGAGAGAATATCGAGTGTCTTGGAATCGTAGCAACAAAGGTTAGGGGGCAGTCGTCACTTCATATGAGAACATTGGATGTTCTACAGAGGGGAAAAAAGGATGCTGAGATGTTCGATACGATTTTTTATGAAAATAATCAGATGGGAGAGGCGGCAGAGTGTGTTCCAGTTACCACACTAAGACAGAAGTGGGGATACCAGGGTCAGTTTGATAGGTTTTATAATTTCGCAAATGAGATTATGCAAAAAATGGAGGTGTAATCTGCTATGGATAAAAATCTACGAAAAAATCTTAAATTGTTATTTGATGCAATAATTAAAGAGGCAGAAGAGAACAAAGAATTTGCGAATACCTTATCTAGTATTCTTGATAATAATGTGAATGAGACAGAGAATAAAACAGCAAGTGGGACAAGAAGAGGCGGAAATCGAAGAGATAAGGCGATATTTGATCCTATAAAGCTAGCTGAGGAAAACATCCTTTCTAAGGAGATGCTAGATGCTCTTTCTGAGAAAGAATTAAAAGATATAATTGCTGAATATGGTATGGATCCGTCTAAATTAGCAATGAAGTGGAAAGACAAAGAGCGAATTATTCAATTGATATTGGATACTGCAATGAGAAGAGCATCGAAAGGAGATGCTTGTAGAGGATAAGGATAGCCTATGTAATACATATAGAGAAGAGGAGAATGTTTTATGACAAGTAATTTGGCATATGAGGTCAAGGGTATAATCTCATTCCCTTGCTGTATTAAAGAAAAGATTGTTGTATTTGAAGGCACTTGTGGGATTAGTTCAAATAAATGTCCTCAATGTGGGAAATATGCAGTATTTGATTATGAGAATATGACATCCAAAGGAGCTGAAGCTGTTAGAGGGGTGTCACATAGATTTACAAAAAGATAGTATATCACTGAGCCAATAGGATTCCAAAGCAGAATACCGTCGAGCCAGGATGTATCACAGAAAGCAGATTGCTGCTTCTTTTGATATGTTCTGGCTCTTTTTTTTACAGGATTCTATGCCATGTCCTTGTATTGCTTGTGTAGGCGTTTATCTATATTTTCGATGTGGTAATGATTAATTTTATCTTGTTTCGGAAACCAAACCTTACTAGTTTTCCTATGGTTTTTTACATTCGTAAAATCCGCGGTGAGCTTTATTTAAAATTCTTCTGTATTATGAGAAAAAGAAGAGAGGAGGAAAAAATGTCAACATTATTACCAATTTGCTGTGCGGAGGAATGTCCGCTACATAAGAGAAACAAGTGCTGCTTCGGTGAAGTATATAGCGATAGCCTTCATGGTTCTGAATTACGTGAAAGACATAAATGTAAAAATCGAAAAAGCACTGGGTTGAAGTATGTTGATGCGGTGGTCGCAGAAGCAGTAGCTTAAAATTAAATAATCTGGTCACTCGTGAAGGAAGCCTCTTAGAAGCGCTTGGATTGCAGGACCTACATTAAGTGGAAATCCACTATTTGTAGTGCCTTGCGAAAAGCAGATTCTAAGAGGCTTTCTTAAGTTATGCTATTTTTAGGGTTTTCACTTCCGAATAGGAGGATAAGCCAATAATGAACTATGATCTACAGAAAACAGCAGGAATAATCAAAAATTTAAGAACACAAAGAAAGATGGTACAGGATACTGTAGCAAGTGATATGGGAATAAATATCAAAACATATCAAGCCACTGAGCAGGGAAGTAGAGGGGTAAGAATTGATACACTTTGTGTTATTGCTGATTATTTTCATGTAACTCTGGATTATCTGTTAACAGGAGAAAAAAGTGATAATGAGTGGAATAAACTGGCTGAGAATCTATCCCAAGAACAGAAAGATCAGCTACTTAACATAGTTTCTAATGTCATTACCACACTAGGCTGGTAGAACTCCTACAATGTTGGGTAGTTACTCCTACTGTAAGTGCCTTAAAAGTTGATAAGTTTTTACATATAATTTATACATGGTCATCAAGACCTAATACACACGAGAGTGTAGCGCGCGAAGCTCTCCTAATTAAAGGAGAACAAAAACAATGAAAAACATTAATTTTAGAGAAATTAATAATATGGAAGAAAGAGAACAGCCAACCGGTCTTGGGGTTGTATTCGTAAAGACACGTAAAGCAGATGATAAAATCTGGGAATTAACAGAAGCTATGGTTGCCTTTGCAGAGGCAACAGATGTTCAAGTAGTTGATGTAATTGTAGATGAGAGCAGCGGATGTGATATTGACCGTGAAGAAATTGACCTCATTTGTGATTGGATTGAGAACAGTCCTATTGGAATTATCTTTGTACAAGCAATCAACCATATTACCAGAGATCAAGAAGATTTAGATAAGTTTTTGAACAAGGCTGCTCGATATGGAATGATTATAGTTGACATCGAAGCAGAAACAGTAATGTTGCCACGATTTGATGAGGAAGAATCAGAATGCTAGTAGTAATGGAACACTGTTGGGGTGATCTCCCAACAGTCAGTACATGCGATTTCAGTATCACAGAAGTAGGAACAACAGTATATGATCGTCATGGCTGCTGGATTGGTAATTTTGAAACTGAATCAGCAGCAGTGGAGGCGGTACGAGAGTTAGAAAGAAACTATAAGATGGGAGGTGTTGATGATGGAATATGATGGATATGTAATAGGCCCAGTCATACGTCAGTTGAGATTAGATAGGAAATTAACGCTAGATCAGGTCAGCGAATTGACTGGATTGAGTATTTCTAGTATTAAGCAATTGGAGCAGGGTGGACGCAACCTAAGCATGAAGAGCCTTTTTCTATTTATGGATGCCTATCAGTGCGATGCTAATACCATATTAAACATTAGTATGGAATCATCAACAGATAGGAAGGCAGATTCGATAGATGAATGCCTGAATTTACTCCCTGGAGAACAGAATTTTTATTTGAAACAATCTTTTATGTATATGATAGAGCAGGCTAAGCAGCTTGCATCGTAATGGAGGCGGTAATATGAGCAGAAGAAAAAAGAAAGAACCATCAGTTGAAGTGGTAGCTTATTTATCTACTACAGGACCATTGTGGGAAACAGAGAGGCGTGAGCAGAAGCAGGAAAGATACATCAGAGAATATGCGAAGGCTCACAATATTGACATAGTTGGCATTGTTCGTAGAAATGGATTGGGACAGGGCGATGTAAATGTGCAATTTGAAAAGATAACAAATTTAATTCGCCAGAAACGTGTAGAAGGAGTCATTGTTACAAATATGATGGCAATTTCAATAGATATTCCAGATGCATATTATAAGGTAGGAAAAGTTAAAGCAGCAGGTGGAGTAATTGTAACTGTAGATGAAGGCATCCTTGGGATGGATGTAAAAACAAGGGAGGAAGTTTAATGGAAAAGAAGAGATATTATAAGCCATATAAAAGAGGACAGGTCGTATATGTTGATTTTGGTTGGCAACCCAACGGTGTTCAAGGATTTTTAAGACCAGCAGTTGTTGTTTCTGCCGATGCAAGTAACCATTGCAGAGCACCACAGATTACAGTATGTCCATTAAGCTCGAAGTTGAAAGATATTAAGGTTCATGTTCAGATTCATCCATTGGATGTCAATGGACTTCATTTGCAGAAAATCTCGGATTTTATGCCAGAGGATATGCAGACTGTACCGAAATCATCTATTAGAGGAACGATTGGTTATATAACTGTGGATTCTAAAGTAATGGATGCAATTGATAAGTCACTGATCACACAGCTTGATTTGTGGGATACAGTAAAGAGAATGGCAAGGGAGGAGCTGGCATATCGTAATGAAGCAAAATAAAGAAAGAAGATTTGTGAGATATAAAGAAGGTGCAGAAATGTACTCGATGGGATTGACAAAATTCCAGGAACTAGCCAAAGATGCGAAAGCTTGTTATAAGATAAATCAGCTTGTATTAGTCAATTTAGATGTCCTCGACGAGTATTTGGAGACATTTAGAATAACGGAAAATAGTTTCTATAAATAAATATGAAGAGGTATGGAGAATATTGTACTATTATGCTTGACTTATTGACGGACAAAAAGTATAATCATGATATGAGGAGGTGCAACATGGCAAGAACAGGTAGACCTAAGAGCGATAATCCCTTGGATAGAAAAGTCAGTATTCGGTTT
>JBASOB010000049.1:0-4082 GCA_049657865.1 Mobilitalea sp. | reverse complement strand
CTTTTATACTCTTTCCTATCAGAAAGCCACCCTCACGGCAGAACAAAACCATATGGCAGACGGCAGCTTATACCGGTACTGGGTTTTTTTCAAAGGCGTTCCGGACGAAATCGTCGGCTCCATTTGTTTTCAGAACATCAGCGGTTCACCCTATCACAGCTGCAATATAGGTTACAAGTTCAGCCATAAATTTCTTCGGCATGGTTATGCTTTAGAAAGTATTAATAAAGCAATCGAAATTGTCTTTAATCAATATCATATTCACCGAATCGAAGCCTATATCATGGCAGGCAATGAACCTTCCCTCCGCCTGATTGAGCGTCTCAACTTTAAGTATGAGGGCATCTCCCATTCCTATGCCTTAGTCAACGGCACCTGGAGCGACCATGAGCGCTTTGCACTGATTAATCAGAATCATTAAAAGGAACCAATCAAATAGACGATGAAAATGTGCCACTCCCCTAGGGTTAGCAAAACTAACCAGTTGGGCAGTACAGATGTCTATTACGATTGGTTCCTTTTATATTGTTTCTATAAACGCGTTTTTTATGTAATCCGTTCTATTTACACAGTTCATTGGCTAACATTGCAAATTTTTCAAGAGTTAATGCTTCCCCTCGAATGTTTTCTGAAATACCGAGCGTCTGTAGTGCCTGCACAATCTGCTCTTTCGAGTAGGGAAGGTTCGCCGAGTTGTTCAGCCCATTGACCAAAGTTTTACGTCTCTGATTAAAGGAAGCACGAATTAATTGGAACAGCAGTTTTTCATTCTTTACTTCAAACTGGTCCTCCGTATGCACCGTCAGATTAATAACCGTGGAACCGACCGTCGGACGGGGTATAAAGCAGTGCGGCGGAACATTGGCTGCAATATAAGGCTTCGAATAATATTGTACTGCAAGAGAAAGTGCACCGTAGTCTTTCGTTCCGGGGCCTGACTGCATGCGGTCGGCTACTTCCTTCTGAACCATTATCGTTACGCTGATTAATGGAATGTGCCTCTCAAATAAATCCATTACGATCGGGGTCGTAATGTAGTAAGGAAGATTGGCAACCACTTTGATCGGCCTGCCGTTATTTCTCTCCTGTACCAGTGCATTTAAATCAACTTTTAATATATCTTTATTAATTACGGTAACATTGTCATATGCCGACAGGGTATCTTCCAGAATCGGAATCAGCATCTTATCAATTTCTACTGCAACAACTTCTCTCGCATTTTCACAGAGGTACTGTGTCAGCGTACCGATTCCGGGACCTATCTCTAGAACAAAATCATCTTTGGTAATATCTGCTGCGCGGACTATCTTTTCTAAGACATGTTCATCGATTAAGAAGTTCTGTCCAAATTTCTTTTGTATTACGAATTTGTATTTGTTAATGATATCTATCGTTTTTTGGGGATTTCCCAGTTCAGCCATACGTTTCCTCACCTATCTTTAAAAAAGTTCTATTGGTTAGTTCTAATTGGCGATCCGGTAAAATCTTTTTGCATTTTCCGTTGTCACTGCCAGAACAGTATCATAATCGATTTCTTTGATTCTTGCAATCTCTTTTGCAATATAGGGAATATTGAGTGAGCTGTTTCTCTTCCCTCTGTTCGGTACCGGGGACAGATAAGGACTGTCTGTCTCAAGTACTAATTGATCAAGAGGTGCATATTCCACTACTTCCTTCAGTTTCTTACCGTTCGTAAAGGTGAGTACTCCGCCGATTCCAAGGTAAAATCCCAGATTCAAGTACTGTTTTGCCTGTTCGACTCCGTAACCGAAGCAATGAATAATCGCTCCGATCGAATCCGCTTTGGCTTCCTTCATCATTCGAAAGGTATCGTTCGCTGCATCCCTGCTGTGTATGATCATTGGCAGGCCAAGTTCTCTGGCAAGTTCCATCTGTCGGTTAAACCATACTTTCTGTATCTCTCTGTCCGGAGTATCCCAGTAATAATCTAATCCAATTTCACCGATTGCAAGGTTTTTAGGGTGCTTTGCTTTTTGTTTCAGCCATTCAAAATTATCTTCGTTCATCTCTGCCGTCTCACTTGGATGTATCCCAACAGCACCATAGATGTAGGGATATTTCTCCGTAAGGGCAAGCACTTTATCTACCGACTCTAAGGTGGAACTGACGTCTACCACAAAGTCAATTCCTTGGGCTGGAAGGTTGGCCAGGAGGTTCTCCCGGTCTATGTCAAATGCATCGTCTTCATAATGTGCATGTGTTTCAAATATCATGATTGAAATCCTCTTATCTCTCAAAATGTTCTGTTTTACTGGGTTCATTATACACTAGATGTAAGAGGATTTCAACCTGAGGCAAGAAATGGACTGCCTGTTTTCTTACTCTACCGTTACGGATTTGGCAAGATTACGGGGCTGATCCACATTAAATCCACGATTGACGCAGGTGTGGTAAGCAATCAGCTGTAGCACGATTGCGGTGGTGAAGGGGGCAAAGGAATCTGAAACTTCCGGAAGTGCTATGTGGTAATCGCAGAGGGTATCGTCAATTTCTATTTTTCCGTTTGTGATCAGAATTACCATAGCGCCTCTTGCACGGACTTCACGGACATTGGATATCATCTTGGAATACACTTTTGACTGCGTTGCGAGCGCAATGACAGGGATTCCCTCGGTAATTAGGGAAAGAGTACCATGTTTCAATTCTCCGGCTGCATAAGCCTCTGAATGAATGTAGCTGATTTCTTTTAGTTTAATGGAACCTTCACAGCATAGGGCATAATCAAGACCTCGTCCGATAAAGAATAAGTCCTCTGCCTCCGTAAGACTGCTGCAGATTGCCTCAACCGATTTATCTAGAGCAAGCGTTTTTTGTACTGCCAGGGATATATTTCTCAAATCCTTCATGTAGGTGGAGCATTCTGTCTCCGTTATTTTTCCACGGGTCAAGGCAAATTTAAAGGCAAGCAGGTAGATGCAGGACAATTGCGCGGTATATGCTTTTGTACTTGCAACTGCAATTTCAGGACCTGCCTGAGTATAGAATACATAGTCGCTTTCTCTCGCTATGGTGGAGCCTTTCACGTTAACGATCGACAATGTCACCGCGCCCTTCTCTTTGGCAAGACGAAGAGCTGCTAAGGTATCTGCGGTTTCTCCTGACTGTGATATCGTGATAACAAGGGTATTCTCATCCATGATCGGCTCCTGATAGCGGAATTCGGAAGCAATCTCTACTACGACCGGAATCCTGAGCAGTTTTTCCATCAGCGCCCTGCCGACAAGTCCTGCATGCATTGCGGTCCCGCAGGCTGTTATGATAATACGATTTACCCCCTTGAATATGGAATCCGGAATTTGATCCACCGTAAAGTCAGGAAGATCTCCCTTAATAATTCTTGGCAGAATCGTGGACTGGATGGTATCCGGCTGTTCATTAATTTCTTTCCGCATAAAATGGGCATATCCATTTTTCTGCGCTGCCGTAATATCCCAATTCACATGGCGCATGATCGGTTCAATTTCTTCCTTGTTCCAATTGGTAACGGTAATCTTGTTCTTCGTAAGTTTTGCAATATGCATCTCCGGAAGTACAAAGTAGTCCTTGGAATAAGGGATTAAGGCTACAATGTCCGAAGCGATCATGGAGCCGTTCTCTGTGAGAGTGGCAACCAGCGGGCTTGCATTTCGTACGGAATAAATGACTTCCGGTTCGTCTTCGAATAAAATGCAGAAAGCAAAGGCACCTTTCATAGCGTTCACCGCTTCCTGAATGGCCGTTAAAGCGTCACCCTCATAAAGGCTGTCTATTAGCAGCGCTACGATTTCTGTGTCTGTCTGTGAGCTCGGAGCTCTTCCTGATTTAGCCAATTCCATTTCTAATTCATGATAATTTTCTATGATGCCGTTATGTATTAATGTTACTTTTCCATGGGTATGGGGATGGGAATTGAGATCCGTCACTCCGCCGTGGGTTGCCCATCTGGTATGTCCGATTCCGCAGGTGCTGTCAGATGGTCCTGCAAGTACTGCTTTTTCCATCAAATCGGATACTTTTCCAGTCGTCTTGATTGTTTTAATTGTTCCATGATCAAATCCCGCAATACCGGCGCTGTCATACCC
>JBASOB010000048.1:0-2088 GCA_049657865.1 Mobilitalea sp. | reverse complement strand
AGCTAAGAACAAAAGCTAAGAACAAAAGCTAAGAACAAAAGCTAAGAACAAAAGCTAAGAACAAAAGCTAGGAACAAAAGCTAAGAACAAAAGTTAAGAACAAAAGCTAAGAATAAAAGCAAGAATATAAGCAAGAATAAAAGCAGGAACAAAAGCTAAGAATAGGGGATCAAAATAAAGATCTGGAATATAACTTGATATAATGACTTAATATAGAACTAAATAATGATACACATGAAGGAGAATTACAGATGAAGATTATTAAGAGAAGCGGAAATGAAGACATATTCGATGTGAGTAAAATTATAGAGGCTGTAAGAAAAGCCAACAACAGCGTAACAGATGTAGAAAGAATGAGTGAAGAACAGATTCTGACGGTTGCTCATAATGTGGAAGAAAGCAGTATGAAGATGAGCAGATGCCCGAATGTAGAAGAAATCCAGGATTTTGTTGAGATGCAGATCATGGATCAGAGAGCATTTAAGGTAGCTAGTAATTATATCACCTATCGTTACAAACACGAATTGGTCAGAAAATCCAATTCGACGGATGAGCAGATATTGTCTTTGCTAGAATGTAATAATGAAGAGATTAAGCAGGAAAACAGTAATAAAAATCCTACCGTAAATTCGGTACAGCGTGACTATATGGCAGGCGAAGTTAGCAAGGATATCACGAAACGTTTTCTGCTTCCGGAAAAAATCGTAGCTGCACATGAGCTGGGCATCATTCATTTCCATGATTCGGATTATTTTGCACAGCGGATGCATAACTGCTGTCTCGTTAATCTTGAAGACATGCTACAGAATGGAACCGTAATAAGCGAAACAAGAATTGATAAACCGAAGAGCTTCTCAACAGCCTGTAATATCGCGACCCAGATCATTGCTCAGATTGCAAGCTCTCAATACGGCGGACAGTCAATTACTCTGTCCCATCTAGTTCCATTTGTAGAAGTAAGCCGTCAGAAATACAGAATCGAAGTCAGAACAGAGTTAATGGAACAGGGAATCGAAGTAAGCGAAGAAAAGATCAATGCAATTGCAGAACACCGAGTGAAGCTTGAGATTAAGCAGGGTGTTCAAATGATACAATATCAGGTGATTACGCTGATGACTACCAATGGACAGGCTCCTTTCGTTACGGTATTCATGTATTTAAATGAGGCTCCCGAAGGAACACAGAAGGAAGATTTGGCATTAATGATAGAAGAAATGCTGCGTCAGAGAATTAAGGGAGTTAAGAATGAAAAAAACGTATATATTACGCCTGCATTTCCTAAGCTGATCTATGTACTCGAAGATAACAATATTCATGAGGACAGCAAGTATTATTATTTAACAAAGCTTGCAGCAGAATGTACCGCAAAACGTATGGTGCCGGACTATATCTCTGAGAAAAAGATGAGAGAGTTGAAGGTAGATAAAAACGGAGATGGACAGTGTTATGCATGCATGGGCTGCAGAAGTTTCCTGACACCTTTTGTAGAGCCGGAGACAAATAAACCAAAATATTACGGTCGCTTTAACCAGGGCGTTGTCACAATCAATCTGATTGATGCTGCATGCTCTTCGGATAAAGATATGAATAAATTCTGGAGCATCATGGACGAACGCCTGGAGTTATGCTATCAAGCTCTTATGTGCCGACATAACAGACTGAAGGGTACGATATCAGACGTTGCCCCGATCCTTTGGCAGAACGGTGCATTGGCAAGACTTCAAAAGGGAGAGACCATCGATAGACTTCTCTACAATGGATATTCCACCCTATCCCTAGGATATGCGGGACTGAACGAATGTACCAAGTATATGAAAGGTGTTTCCCATACGGATGAATCCGCAACTCCATTTGCAATAGAGCTGATGCAGAGGATGAATGATGCCTGTGCCAAATGGAAAGCAAAAGAAAGTATTGATTTTAGTTTATATGGAACACCGCTGGAGTCCACCACATATAAGTTCTCCAAATGCCTGCAGAAACGTTTCGGCATGATTGAAGGCGTTACCGACAAGAACTACATTACGAATAGTTATCATGTTCATGTAACAGAAGAAATAAATGCTTTTGACAAGTTAACCTTTGAAG
>JBASOB010000047.1:0-6687 GCA_049657865.1 Mobilitalea sp. | reverse complement strand
GATAAGTTTTACATGCTCAGCCTTCTGAAGGGATTTTTCTTTCATTGGTATTTTATTGACAATGATGACATCTGCATCTTTCACTCTCTCTGCATTCTCATTCGGGTCGGAACAAGCATACTTCGTTACTTCACCCAGCTGATCAAAAGGGGTCAGGTCAACATCATCTCCTAAGGTATCTGTTTCTAAAAATACAATTTTCATATGATTTATATCCTTTCTTAAATTTCATTGTTGTTCTTATATCGATACCAGCTTGGGACACTTTTCTAGCCGTCGTATTACGATTATTCCTAACAAGTCATATATTATAAAACTAAGGTGACGCATTCTGCACCACCTTAGTTTTATAATAGGTCTATATCAGCGAATTCTCTCTGGGAATCCAACTTTCTTCTGAACTTTACGTAAAGTCTTTGTTGCATAATAATTTGCTTTTTCTGCATTCGCTTTAATAATGGAATCCACATAGCCTTTATCTTTTTGAAGTTCGTCAAACCTAGCCTGTATCGGCTGCAGCATATCTGCAACAGACTCACCTACTGCAAGCTTGAAATCGCCATAACCGGAAGTAGCAAATTCTTTCTCTATCTCGGTCGGTTTCTTACCCGTAACCGTGCCGTAAATATCAATCAAGTTCTGAATGCCTGGTTTTTCATCTGAATAGCGGATTTCATTATCAGAATCCGTGACCGCTCTCTTGAACTTACGGATAATTGCATCACGGTCATCTACGAGATATATCGTTGCATTTACATTCTCATCGGATTTTGACATCTTCTTAACTGGATCCTGCAGGCTCATGATCTTAGCACCTGTCTCTTTAATATATGGTTCCGGAATCGTAAATACATCACCGTAAATAGAATTAAATCGTTCTGCGATATCACGGGTAATTTCGATATGCTGCTTCTGATCTATTCCAACCGGAACGATATCTGATTGGAACAACAAAATATCTGCGGCCATAAGTACCGGATAAGTATACAATCCAGCATTTATATTATCTGTATGTTTTGCTGATTTGTCTTTAAACTGCGTCATACGATTTAACTCACCCATGTAGGTAAAACAGTTTAATATCCAGTTTAATTCTGCATGTGCTGATACATGCGACTGATAATAAATACAATTCTTCTCAGGATTAAGTCCTGCTGCAATATATAAGGTAAGAAGATTTCTTGCACGCTTTCTAAGTTCTGCCGGATCTTGGCGAACGGTAATCGAATGCATATCCACGACGCAGTAAAAGCATTCATATTCATCTTCCATCTCGACCCAGTTTTTAAGCGCTCCAAGATAATTTCCTAAGGTAAGCGTTCCTGTTGCCTGCATACCGCTAAATAATGATTTTTTTCCATCTAACATAGTTTCACATCCTATTAATTTGTCAGGCTCCCATTCTGTAAGCATACTTCCTGCAAAACCCGCATTTTCTCATTTCTATCTACCTTCAAATATATAAAGAAAGCTTGTAAATGTCAATGCTTTCTTATAGTAACCTGCTTAATAGTTCAATCGGCGAATCGATCACGTCATCATATTCCTTTACTTCACCAAAACCATATCTTGCATAAATAAAAGGCACTCCAGCCTCTTTGGCTGCTTTGGCATCCCCTTTGGTATCACCAACATAAATCGGACTCTTCAATTGATTCCGTTCCATAACCATTTTAATATTCTCTGCTTTTAATTTGCCGCTTCTTCCTGGATACTCAAAATCAGTAATATATTGCTCCAGATGTGGATATGCCTTGAAAAAGCATTGAATATAGCCCTCCTGGCAGTTACTAACGATAAATAATTTATATTTTTCAGAAAGAGCTTTCATCGTCTCGTTCCAACCTTCATACAGCATAGCTCCGTGCTCTGCCAAATAAGGATATACCTGCTCGCTGAATTCAAATGCCATCTGCTCCGCCTGCTCTTTTGGTACGCTTTGAAACAGTTCTGCTCCAATGACATCAAGTGTTAGTCCAAACACTTTTCTCAACTGCTCGGCCGTTACTTTTTCCTTAATTTCCGGATACCCTTCGCCAAGCATGATATTAAATACAAGGGCAAACTCAGGCGTAGAATCCCACAATGTTCCATCAACATCTAAAATTATACTATCAATCATATTATCATTTCATCCTTTTTATACTAATATTAATATTTGCTTATTTATAATGCCTCTTTCCAACTCTATTGTCAACCAAAGGACATAAAAAAACCGTAATACCTCTCGCTTAAAGTGGCATCACAGCTTTATATGTAACTACTCCCATTATGATATGCTATTATTTTATATAGAAACCATCTGCATAGAATGCTTGAGAAATACTATGTCAAGCATTCTAAGATAGCGATACAAATGATCCCCGTAAAAGTATTTATTCCCCAATAGATACTTTTGAAAATAATTATTCAGACAACCTCACCTAATCAGATTCCTGTACTATATTATCTCAATAATATAACATTCCTAATCAGATTGATTTTGTATATAGATTATATATCATAGAACATTCAACTAATCAATAGATAAAACACCAACGGTTGATTTTAGGGTGCAAACGGTTATTCTAAAGGCTTCTATTGTTTTAATTTTACAATGGAAATGATTCTTTTCTCTACAAATTCCATATTTTATGCTATAATAAAATATGCGATTGGAACTCAAAATCACGAACAAGAATTTTATTATTTACAATACCAATCATATTTTTCTTTTATAAGAAAGGCAGGATAAAAAATGAAGCAAATTGCCAGCTTTACCATCGACCATACCAGATTGCTCCGAGGAGTCTACGTATCCAGGAAAGATAAAATAGGGAATGAAACTATCACTACTTTTGATATTCGTATGACTCGTCCCAATTTAGAACCTGTCATGTTGACCGGAGAAGTTCACACGATCGAGCACTTAGCCGCAACTTTTTTACGAAATCATCCGGATTATGCAGATAAAACTATTTATTTCGGTCCAATGGGCTGTCGTACCGGTTTCTATCTTTTACTTGGCGGTGATTACCAGTCAAAGGATATCATTCCTCTATTAATAGAGATGTATCAGTTTATCAGTACTTTTAGTGGTGAAATTCCAGGCGCAACGGCTGAAAACTGCGGAAATTATTCAGATATGAACCTTCCGATGGCAAAATATTATGCTAAGAGCTTCTTAGATGATGTTTTAAAGAATATTAGTGACGAGAGCTTAATCTATCCCGTGTAATCATTTTGAAGTCTTGAAATCAGTTTCACGGACTTCTGAAGACACAGCATCCCTAAGTGTATCTTCAGATCTTTCTTACAAATAGTAAAGCAGGCACTCATGACTTTATATTTCATAATGAACCGACCTCTGTAAATCAGACAGAAGTCGGTTCATTATGAATTACAGCTTCACGAGTGCCTATTATAATTCTTTATCAATTATATTTTTAACTGTTCCGTGCCTATATTTTTTCCAATTTAGCATACACTCTGAGAACTTCGCTCACACTCCAGGCTTGTGCGAAGCACCCCTTGGAAATTCCAGGATTCTCACCATCGTATATTTCCGCAATATGGCCGATGCACCCTTCTCTCATACAGGCTTCTATCGCCATCAGCTGTTCTTTAACCTTAGATACCGCTGCAGGGCTATCCTCGTTCACTTTCAAATAAGCCAGATAATAACCGCCTAGGGGAAATCCCCATACGGTTCCCTGATGATATGCCATATCACGGTTAAAATGGCTTCCCCCATAAAACGGTTTAAAATCAGGATCATATTTATCAAGAGATCGGAGACCATAAGGAGTGTACAGTTTCTCAAATACTTTATCTACTACCTTTTTCTCTTTTTCAGGAGAAAGCATCGTAAATGGAAGTGAAACAGCCCAGATTTGATTACAGCGTATCTGCGTATTGATAGACTCCTCGGAAATCACATCGTTCAGGCATCCTGATTGTTCATTCCAGAATTTCTCTTCGAAGCTTTTCTTCACTTTTTCGGAAAGTACTTCATATTGATTGTCATACTCCTCGTTAGTTTCTGCTAATTCCTTAGAAAAATAGTCCATTATTTTCAGGTCATTGTACCAGTAGGCATTAATTTCAACCGGTTTCCCATGACGTGGTGTTGGAAGGATTTCACCAAACCTTACATCCATCCAAGTTACCTGTTCCAGCCCGCTTCCTGCCGTAACAAGCCCGTCAGTGTCCATTTTAATATGGAAATCGGTACCTTTCTGATACCAGAATATAATATCCTCCATCGTAGCATATGCTTCCTTTAAAAACTCTACGTCTCCGCTTTCTATGTAATACTCATATACTGCTTCAATAAATAACAACGAGGCATCTACCGTATTATATAACGGATTGCTTCCGCCTTCTGGAAACATATTTGGCATCAATCCCTGTTTCATGTACTTCATAAAGGTTCTGAATATACTTTTTGCTTCTTCAAACCTTCTCGTAACGACACAGCAGCCCACTACGGATATCATCGTGTCTCTTCCCCACTCAGCAAAGAAGGGATATCCCGCCATAATCGATTTCCCTTGGGTAGATTCTCTATCAACGATATATTGATCTGCGCTTTTCACTAGTTTCAATCCGGTCTTATTCGTCATTTTTGATTGCAGGGCGAGTAGTTTCAACCTTTTTTTCTCCTCCGCCAGCATATCACTAACAGAGGTGTTGATTTGTTTGGTACTATAAATAAGATAGCATTCGGCCTGTTGATGTGCCGCAATGGTAAAATTCAGCCTATGATTGCTTGCTGTCTTTCCAATTGCTTCTCTTCCATCCCTGACGTCCTGGGCATAGTATAAGTCCTTCGTATATTCCGTGTCGAAGAATTCTACTCCCGCATTCGTGGTATAATATAGCTTCATTCCATTGCTTTTGATGCTATTCTGTGTTGCTAAAAAGGATTGATTCGCACTCATGCTCTCGCCCTTCGTCACAAACTGCATCTGTGGCTCAATGCTGAGTTCGATTTCTCCATTCGTACGATTATCAATCTGGTAACGGATACCCAGCGTATTCTCACGATGTTTCATTACCATCGTCTTTGTTATTTCAATTCCTTCCACCTGATAAATCCATACTGGCAAGTCATCCACCCTAAACTGTTGTAGATGCGCAAACCCCTTTAGATTCTTTGTGTGATTGACATATTCCTGGCTGGATATCGTTATTTTTCGGTCTCCCAACTTAAGAAATTCATCTGTTCTCGTTATCATGTGATATCTATGATTCGGGGCTGTAAGACAGGTCATCAGAAGCGCATGGTCATTACGTGCGATTGATCCGATCATTGTCATGGAAGAATATCCACCCAACCCATTTGTAAGAAGATAGCAGTTTTCCTGCCCTCTCTCTAAGGAACTCCAATCATTTTTACCATAAACAAATTTCATATTAGTCTCCATCCCGTACTGATGACAGTGCCGATAGCAGCAAAACAAATGCTCTGTTATCCTTCCTTCTCATCAGTTTCTTACTGTTGCTCTTTTATTCTTACGTTCTCCTTACTTTTTCAATACTACGATCGAATATAATGGCATCTCTAAGATTCCGTCTTCACAAGTTACTATGCTGCCATCTACCGTTAGATATCCTCTGATATTTAAGTCTTCATAACCTGCCAGTGATAAATCGATTGTTGCCGCCTCTTTACTAATATTATAAATGATTACAATTTCACTGTCATCATATACTTTACTGATCGCGCAGATATCTTTGTTTGTCAGGGCTTCCACCATTGTAATTGTTCCCCTGGCAATTTCAGGGTTCTCATTACGAATCCGGATTGCACGTTTGTAATAATTTAAAATGGATAACGGATTGTTTTTTTGTTCATCAACTGGTGCAAATTTCTGTTCCACTACATCTGCGGCTGATGGTTTCGTCGTAATTCCTGTCAGATCCGTGGCGGACCACTGCATTGGCAGTCGTTTATTCTCATCTTTATCTCCGCTGCTGTTCATGCCAATTTCTTCTCCGTAATATACAAACGGACTGCCATTCATGGTAAGCAGCAATCCTGCCGCCATCTTCATCTGATTTTCATCATTGGCGCACTGTGCAGAAATTCGCGTAGTGTCATGATTGCTTACGAAAGGTGCATCGATATAGCCGGGATTACTTATATTATATTCCTCTTGATAGCGCACGAGCGCCTTTGCAAAAGTAGAAGCTGAAGAAGTACCCATTTTTCTGACCGTACTTACGATAAGACCGTTATACTGAGCCATCGGGAAATTAAATAGGCTTGTCACTCCGCTTTTATAATAAGTAGTAAGTGCCGATTCCGTATCCCATACTTCTGCTACAATATAAGTATCTTCTTTTACGCTGGTTACATAATCAGAAAACCACTGAAGAACTTCCACATTCTTCGACGGATTACCACTATAGAATTCTTTAGCTGCATCAAGTCGGAAGCCGTCCACTCCCATATCCATCCAGTATTTTGCGATTTTTTCGATTTCTAATCTAAGATCTGCATTATCAAGTGCCAAATCAGGCATCTGATCCCAAAACATCGCTTCATAATACCAATCCGAAGTACCGGCTTTATAATAGGTATCGCTTCCTCCGGAATCCTTCGCGAAATTATAGTAACCCACATAAGGACATACCGTTAAATCCGGTTCATCTCCTTCACTTAGAGTTTCCAGATTGGCAACTGCCTGTTTAAACCAAGTG
>JBASOB010000046.1:0-4148 GCA_049657865.1 Mobilitalea sp. | reverse complement strand
GTGTAGTTTTATCTCTGCTGGCTTCCGCGAGGGTAAAAACTACCTTTGCTAAATATTCCAGAGTAAGAAGTCTGTCTGGATATACGGGTGCCCAGGCGGCAGAACAGCTGCTTCGTTCTTCTGGTATCAACGATGTGCAGATTGAAAGAGTAGCTGGTAATTTGACGGATCATTATGATCCGAGAACTAAAGTACTACGGTTATCGGATTCTGTGTATGCTCAGAGCTCCATAGCAGCAATTGGTGTTGCTGCACATGAATGCGGACATGCAATCCAGCATAATCATTCTTATGTACCATTGGCATTTCGCGGTGCATTAGTACCGGT
This sequence comes from Mobilitalea sp., assembly GCA_049657865.1. Taxonomy (GTDB): domain Bacteria; phylum Bacillota; class Clostridia; order Lachnospirales; family Lachnospiraceae; genus Mobilitalea. The sequence goes on along the minus strand of JBASOB010000046.1, from coordinate 3,820 downwards.
TGCAAATTTTGGATCTGCACTTTCCTGGCCTTTGATTATTATTGGCTTGTTTATGGGAACTTCATCGATTTTAATCGATCTCGGAATTATTCTGTTCTCTGCATCGGTATTGTTTCAATTGGTCACGCTTCCGGTAGAATTAAACGCTTCAAAAAGAGCAATCGCGCGACTTGAAGAAAGCGGAATATTAGCGGGAGATGAAATAAAGGGTACGAAAAAGGTACTTGGCGCAGCAGCACTGACTTATGTCGCAGCTGCAGCTGCAAGCATCTTACAGTTGCTTCGGTTGTTACTATTATTTGGTGGAGGTAGAAGACGTGACTAAACTAGTCAATGTTCGTGAAATTGTTCTTGATATGCTAATAGAAATCATCGAAGAAGATAAATATAGTCATACCGTAATGAATCAGACGTTAAAGAAATATCAGGAACTAGAGAAACAGGACCGTGCATTCATTACACGTTTATGTAATGGTACGTTAAAACGTTATTTAACTTTGGACTATATCATCAACCAGTTTGCTTCACTTCCTGTTCATAAAATGAAGCCTTTAATCCGAAATTTGTTGAGATTAAGCGTATATCAAATACTGTATATGGATCAGGTACCTTCTTCGGCAGTGTGCAACGAAGCAGTGAAATTAGCTAAAAAACGTGGATTTACAAAGCTTTCTGGATTCGTAAATGCCGTTCTTCGTAATGTCGATAGAAATATAGATACGATTAAATATCCAAATAAAGATAAAAACCCAGCTTTTTATCTTGAAGTAATCTATTCAACCCCTGGCTGGCTGGTGGAGAAATTCTTAAGCCAGTATGAATTTGATACAGTAGAGGCAATGCTTGCTACCTCACTGAAAGAGAAAGATACCACAATCCGCTGCAATAAGAATAAGATTACACCTGAGGAATTACGCCAGGTGCTTGAAAATGAGGGCGTGAGCGTTACTGCCAGTGAATATCTGGATTATGCTTTTAAAATATCTGATTATGATTATCTTGAGAAACTCGAATCATTTCAAAAAGGATTATTTGCCGTACAAGATGTAAGCTCGATGTTGGTATGCGAAGCTGCTGACATAAAAGAGACGGACTATGTCCTTGATGTATGTGCTGCACCCGGAGGAAAAACAATTCACGCGGCAGAGAAGGCAAAAAAAGTATCAGCAAGAGATTTAACAGAATACAAAATTCATATGATCAACGAAAATATCAAGCGACTTGGAGCTGAAAATGTTGATGTGAAAGTCTGGGATGCCGCGCAGCTGGACGAAGAAGCAATCGGACAGGCAGATATCGTAATGGCAGATCTTCCTTGCAGTGGCATGGGAGTAATCGGGAAAAAATCAGATATCAAGTATAAGGTGACACAGAATCAACATAAAGAATTGGTAGAATTACAAAGACAGATTTTGAATACGGTTCAAAATTATGTGAAGGATGGCGGAGTGCTTATTTTCAGTACCTGTACTGTAAATAAAGAAGAAAATGAAGAGAATCGAGAATGGTTTTTAGCAAACTTTGATTTTCATCCAGAAAGTATAGATGTGCTTTTACCGAAACAATTAATCGGAGATACTACGAAAGACGGTTATTTGCAATTACTACAGGGCGTTCATCATACGGATGGGTTTTTCCTTTCAAAATTCCGAAAAAATGACAAAGCGTAAGACAAGGCAGCCTATTGATTGACGAGATTTAAATTAAAATCAGAGACAGCCTTAGAATAATATTGACAATAGTTGATAATAATTTACATAACATATATAATAAGTGAGATAGTGTTTCTCCAAAGTAGGAAATGAGGATGGATAATATGGATATTAAATCCTTGTATATTGATGAATTAGCACAGGAGCTTAAGAATCTTGGGTTGCCAGCTTTTCGTGCGAAACAGATTTATGAATGGCTTCATGTAAAATTAGCGGAAAGCTATGATCAGATGACTAATCTGTCGAAAGAGTTAAGAGAAACCCTGAATGAAAAATTCCCAATCGTATCCTTAGAGGAAGTGGATTCACTCCACTCCGAAACAGATGGAACCATTAAGTACCTTTTTCGTCTAAAGGATAACAGAGTAATTGAAAGTGTGTTAATGAGATATAATTACGGCAACAGTGTATGTATTTCTTCTCAAGTGGGCTGCAGAATGGGTTGTAAATTCTGTGCGTCAACCATCGGCGGCAAGGAACGGGACCTTCTTCCCTCTGAGATGCTCGATCAAGTGTACAAGATTCAAGCCTTATCAAAAGAAAGAGTGTCTAATGTGGTTATTATGGGGACCGGTGAACCTTTTGATAATTATGATAATCTTATGAGATTCCTTCATATTTTAACTGACCCGCAAGGACTTAATATCAGCGCGCGCAATATAACTGTTTCAACTTGCGGTATCCCTGATAAGATCAGAGCCTTTGCCAATGAAGGAATGCCAATTACTTTAGCATTGTCCTTGCATGCACCGAATAATGAGATAAGAAAACAATTAATGCCGGTTGCATCTGCTTATGATTTGAAAGAAGTTATGGATGCATTTAAGTATTATTATGATAAAACTGGAAGAAGACTTACCTTTGAATATAGTTTGATAGAAGGAGTGAATTCGGAAGAAGAGCATGCGAAAGAACTTTCTAAGCTTGTAAAAGGACTGAATTGCCATGTGAATCTTATTCCTGTAAACCCCATAAAAGAGCGTAATTATAAGCAATCTGATAATCGCAAGATACAAAACTTTAAAAATATACTTGAAAAAAATAGAATTAATGTTACTATTAGAAGAGAAATGGGCGCGGACATAGACGCAGCCTGTGGTCAACTAAGGAAGAGCTATATCGACAATAACAGTATTTAAAGAATTGTTGATACTAGGAGGTGCGGACTTGAAAGCATTTTCAATAACGGATATTGGAGAGCGACGGAGAATAAACCAAGATTATGTCTTCTGTAAAGAAGATACCATTGGTAAACTACCGAATTTATTTATAGTGGCCGATGGTATGGGAGGACACAACGCCGGTGATTTTGCTTCAAGGTTCAGCGTTGAATTTTTTACGCAAAAAATAGGTGAAAAAGATCTTGTTTCACCTGTGGCATTGATAGAAGATGCATTAAAAGAGACAAATAATGTCCTGAGGAGTAAAGCGCAGGAACAAAGTGAACTAGAAGGTATGGGAACTACATTTGTGGTAGCAACCATATTTGATAAAGTAATGTATGTTGCTAATATTGGTGACAGCAGGTTATATGTAATTGGAAAAGCAATGAAACAGATTACGGAAGATCATAGTTTAGTTGAAGCCATGGTGAAGACTGGTGAACTTGACCGTAACGAGGCGAGAGTCCATCCGAATAAAAATATTATTACAAGAGCCGTTGGAGCAAACGAAGAGGTAGAACCTGACTTTTTTGAGGTTGAGTTAGAGGAGGGTGACACAGTACTTATGTGTTCGGATGGTTTGACGAATATGTTAGAGGATGAGACGATTGAGCAGATTGTCAGAGAAAACGATGAATTGACTGCAGCTGGAAGTACTTTAGTAAAGCGAGCCAATGAAAACGGTGGGAAAGACAATATTGCAATTATATTAATCAGAGTATAAAGAAGAGGTGAAATAATATGTTGAAACCCGGTATGATTATCAGCGATCGCTATGAAATTATGGATAACGTAGGTTCTGGCGGTATGGCAGATGTGTATAAAGCCAAAGATCAAAGATTAAGTCGTTTTGTAGCGATAAAGGTATTAAAACCGGAGTATTCCAGTGATAAAAGTTTTGTTAACAAATTCAGAGGAGAAGCTCAATCAGCAGCAGGATTATCA
>JBASOB010000045.1:0-12140 GCA_049657865.1 Mobilitalea sp. | reverse complement strand
CTCCTCCGTCAAACTTAAAGCCATCCACACCCATTGATTGTAACTCTTGTAATTGCTCGGTTAACCATACCTGTGCTTTCTGATTCGTCATATCAAGGACTGCAGAATAACCATTCCACCATTTTACGATGTAGGGATCTCCGTCCTCTTGCATAATTAAAATATTTCTTTTCAAAGCATCTCGGTAAGCTACCGTATCTGCTGTAATAAATGGACATACCCAAAGCATGACTTCAAATCCCATTTCATGCAGGCTTTCTATCATCTTCTTTGCTTCAGGAAATTTGCCGCTATGAAAGCTCCATTCACCGTAATACTCTGACCAGCCATCATCAATCATCAGTACTCCGGCGGGCATTCCATTACTTAAGATATTCTCTGCGTATTCCAGTATATCCTTTTGATTTTGATTAAAGGTTAACTCTATCCAGGTACAATAGATGATTTTGCTAAATAAATTTCTTGATGGCATGTTCTCATGAAAAGGAAAATGCTCCTGCATAGCCGATAAATAGGCGCCTTTCAGGTTTTCATAACCTGATTTGATTACAACATCATCAGGAAAATCCATTTCTCCATTATGGAACGTTATATCGAACCCACTATTTCTCCAGAGATATCTTCCCTTACTGGACAACAGAAGTGGCATAGCCTGATTCGGAGTGCTGTTGCTGCTAAAATCAAGGGTGCACTCACTTTTTTCATGTAGCGGCATATTGAGTCCATACTTCACGCAAGCTCCATACCAGTATTCATTCTCTAACATTTGCTCTTTCATTCTTTACTCCTTGTTACTTATTGTTTTCTGTACTTTTGATGTCATAACATGGACCACCAAAATATAAAACAGTTAGCTTAATTTAGTCTTATATTGTGGTGGTCCAGTAATAGATTTCTGTTAATTATACTTGTTACTTCTTCAATCACTTATCTACTAATTAATAGATGTTTTTACTAATTAATAGATGTTTTTACTTACTAATAGATGTTTTTACTAACTAATAGATGTTTTTACTAACTAATTTAATATTTTTCCTTGTAAATTACTATTTTCTTGTTGATTGTTCTTTTACTTGTTTTTATTTGCCGTAAATTCATCAAACTGCTTCTGTACCTCTGCTATATATTCATCCATTCCTGCATCCTTCAATTTCTTAATCGCAGCATCGTAATTCTCATCAAAATCCACAAAGCCATTTCTGATCGGAGCTAGGTCTTTTGAACACACTTCAAAGATTGCTGTCTCGATTTCTTTTACGTTTTCGTTGTTAAATACGAAACCGATCGCACTTGATATCTTAGCATCATCATCCCAGTGTTTATTCTCTTCGATGGATTCTTCATCAACCTCTGGTGTAAATACGGTATAGTTTTTATTGCGGAACATCCATTCGTAGAAGAAATCATTGGTTACTAATCTCTTGATTCTTCCATCTACCATTTCATAATCGGTTCCTTCTACACCATAAAGTGCAAACAAATAATTTTCCTGTGAAGAATACAGCCAGTTAATGAATTTCATTGCACCTTCTGGATTAGGAGCTGTATAAGGAATGCAAAGCACTTCTCCACCGGTAGCAGTAATGTATCTTGGCTTCTCATCTGCCAATAAGTAATTCTTCAATTTGGAATCAGGTGCATTCGCTTTTACTGCATCTGCGATTTCGGTATCTTTGCCAAACGAACCTTCTGTCCAGATGTATAGACCTGTCTGCATACGATTTGTTCTTTCATTGTAATTAGTGGATAATTCATCTGCATATAGCTCGGAAGTATACATATCTCTATTATATTTTGCTACGCTCTGAAAAGCCTCTGTTTCATAATAGCTATATACTTTACCGGTATCTTCACCGTAAACAGCCATTTCTTCCTTTGCTACAAAAGTATATTGTTCCGGTTGGAAATATCTTGTGAGCGGTTTGAAAATGATGTCTCCAGGTCCTTTTAATTCAGGGAATTGTTCATTCACTTTCGTTGCATATTCCTTTAGATCCTCTGGTGTGTTCAAGTCTGTCATACCAACGGCATCCATTAAATCCTGACGTACTGTAACGAATTGATACATACCCGAAGAGGAAGCATAAGAAGTAGGAATTCCATAAATCTCACCGTTTACCTTTGCTCCTTCCACATGGCTCATCGGAATCACTTTAAGCATATCCTGACCATACTGGGTAATTAATTCATCCAGTGGCATTGCCTGTTTTTCATTTACCATTTGGGAGAGGTTTGGCAAACCATCCCAGTATAAATCAATCGGTTCATTTGCTGCTAGCATAATATCTTTTTGCTCCCAATAAGAATCCCAAGGGACAAAAATCATTTCGACTTTTAAGTTAAGATCCGCTGCCATCTTATCGGCAAATTCATTTTCAATAAATGAGGTCATGCGATCTGACTCATCTCCAGGATATAAAATCGTTAATGTCTCTATTTTTCCGGAAGGAGTCTCTTCTTTATCCTTCTCTGTATCACTTGCCGGACTCGTCGGATCAACTGCTTCATTCCCCTCTGTCTTCTTACTGCAACCACCAAGTAATCCCATAAGCATGGAGATTACTAGCACGATAACTAATAGTTTTTGTTTTTTCATAAAACCCTCCTGATATCATTATTTATGTTAAGCATCATTGCTTCACATCTTAAAAGATAGTTCCTATTCTTTAACTGCGCCTGTCATAATACCGTTAATAAAGAATTTTTGAACAAATGGATACAAAAATATAATTGGGCCAATGGTAATTACCGTTACCGCCATTTTCACGGTTTCCGCCGGCAATGCTATATTAGCTGCCGCCCCTTGTGGAATTGTCCCGGAACTGATTGCATTTACATTCGATAAGATATTGTATAAATAAAATTGAAGCGTATACAATTTCTTATCATTAATGAACATCAGTGCATTCCACCAATCGTTCCAGTATTGCAGCGCATACATTAATCCGACCGTTAAAATTCCCGTCTTACATAAAGGCATCGCAATTTTATTGTATATCTTAAAGTAATTTGCTCCGTCTATCTTGGCTGCCTCATAGAGAGACTGCGGTATGTGAGAAAAATAAGTACGAAGCAGGAACATATTCCATACACTGAAAATAGACGGAATGATCAGGGCAAGAACCGTGTTTCTTAAATGATAATATTTCACGCACATGATATACCACGGTATTAAGCCGGCAGAAAATATGATGGTGAAATTACAGATAAATGCAATCGCATTTCTGTACTTCAAGGTCTTAATCGATATGGCAAAGGAAATCATAGTTGTAATCAACAGTGCTCCAAGCGTCCCAACAACGGTTACAAATATCGTAAGACCATAGGACTTGAGAATTTTCACGCCGCTGTGAGCAAAAATATAAGTGTAGGTATTAAAAGTAAAGCCCTGCGGAATGATCGAATACCCATGCAATGCTACTTCTCTTTCCGAAGATAACGACACGCTCAAGGTTAAAATTAGCGGATACATGCAGATTAGCGCAAATAAACCCATGAATAAATATGCGATTGTTTTCAGTACTCTGTCGCTATAGGAACTTTTTATCTTCATGCTAGAATAACCCCTCTCCGTCGTTTATTTTCTTTGCAAATTTATTTGCTAACGTTACCAGTATTAATCCCATGATGGACTGATATAAACCAATCGCTGCAGAATAAGAGAATCCAAGCGTTTTCATGGAGGAATATACATAGGTATCGATAACAGAAACTGCATCGGACAGGCTTGGGTTATTGCCCACAATACCATAAATCATACCGAAATCACCATAAAAGATACGTCCCACGCTCAAAAGCACCAAGACAATTGCAGTTGATTTAAGCATCGGCAAAGTCAGATAACAAATTCTCTGTGTTTTGTTGGCACCATCAATCTCCGCTGCTTCAAATAACGAAGAATCAAAGCCGGATATCGCTGCCATATAGATAATAGAACTGTATCCGCTCCACTTCCATACATTTGCAAAAATGACAATCGCCTTCCAGTACTTAGGTGACGCATACCAACTGATTGATTCATACCCCAGCGATTCACGTACTCTGTTGACTAAGCCGACGTCTGTTGCAAAAAATCCATATATAATGGCTCCCACGACAACCCACGAGAGGAAGTAGGGAAAGAACATCGCGCTTTGCGTTAGCTTTTTAAATATTTTTCCTCTTATTTCGTTAAAGAAGATTGCGATACTGATTGGTACGATCAAGCCAAATATGATACAAAACAAATTGATAATTAGTGTATTAAAGGTGACCGTCCAAGCCATACTATTTCCGATAAAGAAATATTTAAAATTATCAATCCCGACGAACTTACTACCAAAAATACCATCAATTACATTAAAATCAGTGAAGGCCATCCAGATACCGGTAAAGGGAATATAGCAAAAGAAAATTAATACTAATAATGCCGGTACACACATTAAATATAACATTTGATTTTGTTTTAGCTCTTTGATAAAGCCATTCTTTTTTCGGATTCTGTCATTTTTAACTCGCATTTATCATCACCACATTCTCTTCTCGATTCTTCTGATTAGCGTAAATCCACCTGCGAGTATCGCCATTATGAGCAGATAGGCAAATGTTATTATGTTGTTATCTCCTGTTTTTGGGATATCAGTAGAAGCATTCTCTACTGCTTTATCCGTAACTGATGTGTCAGTATCTGATGTATCCGTAATCAAAACATTTCCTACTGTAATACTTCCTAATTCCAACCATCCATCAGTTCTCTGACTTGCATTTGCAAATCCTAGAACATTACCGTTCTCAAGAGGGTTTATCACTTTAATACCTAAGGTGTAAGCTCCATCTTCCAAATCACTTGCATCTACTGTATCTTCAAAGGAACTGATTGTTGCATCTGCCGGAATCGTATCTAAATCCCAAGTTGTATTCCAGCTCTTTACCAATTTCCCTTTCTTCAAAATACCGATTGCAACCGGCCACATCGTATGGTCATAATAGAAAGGTGCTATTCCGATATTTTTGATGTCAATTTTCAAATACAAATGATCATCCTCTAAATTGTCTTTAAAATAAGCTTTTTCCACACGGAAATCATAACCCATCTGTTTACTTGCTGTCTTTGCTGCTTCTAATTCTTCTCCTGAATAGGTTTTCACTTTCTCGTTAATCAGCCAGGTAACATGTGTTTGCTCTAAGCTGGCAGCCCAGCTTTGACCGGAGGTTCCTTCCCAATTCTCATTGGTAAAAATCATTGCCTGACAGGGAGGATATATTTCTCCGCCGATCACATTTGTTTTCCATTTGTCTTGCACCTTAAGATCAAGTAATTTCTGCATGAAGCTCCAGGTCTGTCCGCCTGCTTCTGTAGACAAGGTGGCATAGGCAAAAGAATCATCATGGAACCCGATATCCGGGGTTTCGTTATCAACTCCCCATTTTGGTTCTCTTACGCATAGGAGTGTTGTGTCAAAGGCTTCATCGTAAGCTTTTAGAACCTCGCTATGCTGCTCAGATGAGATGCTCCAATCAGGTTTGTCATCCGAGATATCTTCATCATAAGGCCAGTTGTGCCATTCACCCCAAAAGCCTAACAGTCCCAAGGTAATACATGCAATTCTTGGATCTCCATCATACTCTTCACCAAATTCGTTAATTAAGTTGATCATTGATGATCTAAGCATTTCATTACTATAATCAGGAGAGTATCCATCTCCGCCCAAATTGTCCGGTTCGTCATAATACCTCATCTCTAACCCGCCATCAATTAAGAATTGTGGTACTCCTGACTCAAGCGAAGGATAATCATAATATAATCTAAAAACTGCCTGGTGTCCCCTTGCTGCCACAGCATTCAAACGCTCCTCCAGCTTTGTCCAGTCAAAACTATCCATACCGGTTTGTACATCTTTTACAGGAACATAGAACCATTCCATACTATGAGGAAAATCCGTGGTAACTCCAGTTGTTATCTCATCATAAGGAACAAATCCTTTTAAGGGATTACCCTCGTAGGAATCTCCCGCCTTAATAATGTGTTCCTGATACCCTATATTGCCCGCCCCCTCAGCAAAAGCAATACCTTTTGAAGAAAGCAGGGTGCTTAAGCCAAGTATCGTGATTAAGCAGATAGAAAAAGCTTTTCTTTTCATATAAATCCTCCATTCTTGAAAACCGTAAATTTTATCCAACAACATATCAACTGTTTACAGACAAATTATAGCATAGGGAAAATCCCATTCATATGAAGTATTGTTTGGCAAATAAGATGATTTGTTGTATTATTTTGCTACATATTTCTTGAAACTTTTAAATATTATGTTAGTTTTTTATAAAGAAACAACTTTGTTATTGTTATGGATTATTTTATACATACAACAAATAAACTATTTTATTACCCGTCAACATGGTAGAATTTATGTGTATCAGTCATTTATGCGATATGGCTGTCAACGACTTTTCTAAATCTTTCTATGTCATCTTGCTTAAGGTAGGGACAATCACCAATGTGAGCGACCTCCGCTCTCAGAACAAACATACTAAGGGTATTAAAACGTGCGCCTGTGTTCATATAGCTTATAATTGCCTGTTGCAAGGTACTTGTAGCGATTACCTTAGACAAATCTATCTCTTTATCGCCAAATACTCTTTCTAACAGCATTCTGTCACTGGTTTTGATCGGATACCGGTAAAACTGGCTTTGGACTTTTACAATATTGCTTTTTTCATAATCCATGACCAGAGAAAGCCTAGAATCATAGAGCCAGCTTTCACTCCAAAACCCTTTGATGTTCAGTTCACTAAAGTATGCTGCATAGAATTCCAGTGCAAGCTCCATCGAATTTCTGACTCTTTGGGGTGTATATCCAGGACCATCCGGAATATGGAATGCAAGTAAAAGGTCTCCTTTTGTCAAGGCTAGTGTCCAATCTGATTTCTGCAGTACTACCGGAAGCTGTTCTACATACCCCATAGGATTAATTGCATTGGCACGTATTGACAGGTCATCTTCTTCCCACTTCGTCAAGAATTTACCTTGATCATCATTTACCCCATTCGTTCCATTAAACTGTCCATCCCGTCTGAACGCTGTATTCGCATGCTGAAAAGCCATTACCTGGTTATTGATATTGTTTCGATATACGCTTATTTCTTCTTCTAACTTGCAGGGAATAAAATAAAATCTGTCCATCAAAAAAATGGAGCAGGTATAAAAATTGATATCCCACGGGAAATCGCTCACAGTGATATCTTCCTGCAAAACCCACTTTTCAAACTGCTTTTTCATCGGGGTATACGGTATCTCTTCATAATATTTCAAAGGTACCCCTCTGTTTTGAAGCATTTTCATAGAAGGCTTTACACAAGCTAGTAATAGAATAAATGGATAGTATTCCTTGTATTTGTGTAAGCATTCTGGAACTAGGTTGTTATAATCATTGTCTTCATATCGCTTCTTTGCCTGGCACATATCCCAGATTAGAAACTTGGTAAAATAGCATAAGACGGCATTTTCTTCAATTTCTACCAACGCATTTTCCATCTGCTTTATCTTAGCTTCTGGTACGTTAAATCGTAGAAAACAATCCTTTAGGAAGTTTTTGTCAATAATTTCTCTTTGAGAATCTTCTTTGATCAAGTCATTATCAGTCTTCTCTCTTTGATGACCATCTTTAATCAAGTCATTATCCATCTTCTCTTTTTGAAAACGATCTTCATATAAATCATAATATTTTTCTAATCCTTCTGGTAGGTTATGAAATCCGCATTGATGGATGCATTCTGAAAACCCGTATATTTTTTCTCCCATTTTAGTAACCTTGCCTTTCTCATTGTCTGTAGTCTTTGGTCTAAAAGTACACAATTATGTGCAATCTAAGTCAATTATCATCTTAACATTTGCTTTTGGTATCGTTAAGACCGGTTTGATGCTTTTTCTTGTCTTTTTGTGTGTATTATTGTGCAATATTTCCTCCTCTATAAATAACCTTTGACACATACACTTCAGAATAGTAATATTGAAATATTCTTATTCTTCATAATAATCAACAGGTTTATGCTAAATCCCGCAGAGGAAGGTCTTGTCCATGAGAGTAAAACATTGTGAGCTTTTATCAAGTGATGGTAAAACCATCAGTAACCTTAATACCTATTTAAAGGAAATATATACAGATGACACTATGAAAGAGTTACATTTTAATGACAACACCAATTCATCTGAATTATATATGTACTACTGTGGAATATCCTCCTGCCTTCCAGGCCACACCTGGGGTCCGGCAATCCGTGAACATTTTGTAATTCATTATGTCTTATCCGGAGAAGGTACCTTGAAAATCGGAGATAACGTATATCACTTAAAAGAAAATGAAGGCTTTTTATTAAGCCCAAATGAAGTATCTATCTATTCTGCAAGTGTCGAAGATCCTTGGGAATATGTTTGGGTAGGTTTTCATGGCTTGAATGCTTATAATTACTTACAACTCGTAGAACTTACCAAAGAACAGCCTATTTTTCAGTTTACAAGGGGCGACCAATTAAAGAATTGTATGTTAGAAATGGTCAAGGTTAATAACGAATACACACATAGTACTAATTTACGAATTCAATCCCTGCTCTATTCTCTATTCGCAGAATTAGTAGAAAACGTACAACAGAGTAATGCTGTAAATCCACATACTGCGAAAAGTCAGTACTTACGTAAAGCAATTGACTATATTCATACTAATTATATGGAGCATATAACTGTTACCGACCTTGCTAATTATGTAGGCCTCGACCGTAGTTATTTTACTACAATTTTTACGGAATGCTTAAATACTCCACCTCAAAAATACTTAACACAATATAGGATAAACAAAGCTTGCAGCTTGCTAAAAGAGAAAACCTTTTCAATTGCAGATATTGCTACCATCTCTGGCTATAATGATCCCGTTGTTTTTCAAAAAGCTTTTAAAAATCTGATTGGAATTTCTCCTTCAAAATATAGATCCGGAAACGCACGCAATCTTGATCTTAAATAATAATAAAAGCTCCCAGGAGTATGCAAGCATACTTCCAGGAGCTTTTTTCTGCGACAGGTCTCATTGCCATCACGGTATATCTTTCATATTACCAGCATTTTTTGAGAAGACTTTACAATTCATAGTTTATTATTGTATATCACACTTCTATCATGCTCAACTATTATTTGTAATTGAATTTAATGAATTTTCACGAAACGCCTTAGTCGACACTTTATAATATTTCTTGAATACATTGCAAAAATGTTCTGATGTAGAATATCCGGTTATTTCAGCAATCTCATATGTTTTTTTATGCGTACTTTCAAGAAGTAGCTTCGCTGCAGCCATACGAGCTATAAGCTTCTTTTTTTGAAAATTCATATTATAATATTCTTTTAATAATCTTTCCGTTTGACGAACACTTAAACTTATCTTATTCGCTAAGTCATTCAGTGTAATTGTGCTATATTCACTTAGAAAGATTTGGTCAATTAATAAAAACCGCGATGCATTGATATCACTGCCATCAGAGGTTTTCTCAAATCGGTTAAACCGTTCATAATTTCTTACTATTTTAATAATTAACTGATTAAGGAGTGAAATAATGATTAGGTCGCTTCCTAATACATCTTGTTTTAACTCTGTAAACATCTCCTCAAAGATAAGGGACAGATTTTCACTATCTTGTCCTATCCAAAAATTATGCTCAACAAAAGAACCTGCAATCATATTAGATTCCAAACCGGGTTTGGTGTCTACGTTAAAATTAATGCAGATTTCTGCCATCGGATCGGTATCAACAAATAGTTGTTCATGATATACATTCGGCCCTGTGATATATAACGTTCCGTTTGTCAAATCATAATCTTTTCCGTTTACTATTAATTTCCCCTGTCCTTCATAAATATAGTGTATTTCATAGCTTCTAGCGCTATGAGTATGAGAGGGGATAGAAGAAATAAATAATCCTTTGGAGATACTTACCTTATGAAATTTTATATTTCCTATAAGGAAGGTGAGTTTTGAATAATCCATAACCAGATTATATATAATTTATCAAGAAAAGTCTATATAAATGCGTAAACACGACATGTAAAGTTTACTATTGGCAGATTGGTTTCTGTTAAGCTTCTGTAATATAGTATAAAATGGATTGGTAAGTACTTGGTAGTACAGAAAGGGGATTTCACCAAATGGATAAAGCAGCATATTTGAAAGAGATCGATCAAGTAATAGAAAGTGGACCATTTAAAGATAATTGGGATTCGCTGGCAGCATTTGAAGTACCTCTCTGGTACAAAAATGCAAAGTTTGGAATATTCATTCATTGGGGAGTGTATTCAGTTCCTGCTTACAAAAATGAGTGGTATTCAAGAAATATGTACATTCAAGGAACTACAGAATATGAACATCATATAAAAACCTATGGAGCACATAAAGATTTTGGATATAAAGATTTTATTCCGATGTTCAAAGCAGAAAAATTTGATGCGGCAGAGTGGGCTGATTTATTTGAAAAAGCAGGTGCTAAATATGTTGTTCCTGTTGCGGAACATCACGATGGTTTCCAAATGTATCGAAGTGATATTTCTCATTATAATGCTTATGAGATGGGACCCAAAAAAGATACCTTAGGAGCACTGAAACAGGAATTTGATAAAAGAGGCATTGAACTTGGTACCTCTTCACACCGTGTTGAGCACTGGTTCTTTATGAGTCACGGAAAAGAATTTGAAAGTGATATCAAAGAACCCTTAAAATGCGGAGATTTTTACTGGCCTTCTATGGAGGAGCCCAATCATCATGACCTTTATTCTACCCCTGCACCTTCAATTGAATACCTGGAAGACTGGTTAATCAGAACCTGCGAAATAGTAGATAAATATAAACCTAAGTTAATGTACTTCGATTGGTGGATTCAGCATTCCGCCGTAAAACCATATCTTAAAAAATTTGCAGCTTATTATTACAATAAAGCCAACGAGTGGGGAATCCAAGTCGCTATCGATTATAAGCACGATGCCTTTGCCTTCGGAACGGCTGTCGTGGATATTGAGCGAGGACAGTTCGCAGACATCAAGCCATTTTTCTGGCAAACAGATACTGCCGTTGCTAGAAATTCCTGGTGTTATACGGAAGACAATCATTACAAGACTGCAAATGAGATTATAAAAATGATGATTGATGTAGTCAGTAAAAACGGAAGTCTTTTACTTAATATTGGACCGAAAGCGGATGGAACCATTCCAGAAGAAGATAAAAATATTCTTTTGAAAATCGGTGAATGGATGGCGGTGAATGGTGAAGCAATCTATGATACACATCCCTACCGAGTATCAGGTGAAGGGCCTACCACTGTTGAGGAAGGCCAGTTCAGTGATGGAAAAGAAACCATGTATACCAGTGAGGATATCCGGTTTACGATGAAGGGTTCTAATCTGTATGCAATCGTTATGGTTAGCCCCAAAGATGGAAAAGTTAATATTACAACTTTAGGCAAACAAGATTCCTCGATTAAAGCTAACTTTAATGGAATCATTAAAGTTGTTGAACTCCTTGGTTCTAAACAAACTGTAAAATGGGAACGAGAGGAAGAGGCTCTTCACCTGTCAATCGATCCCGTTGAAGTGGATATGCCTATTGTATTTAAGATTAATTTAGATTAATCCTACAACGCGATTCGTGTCAAAGTTAAATTATTACTTTTCTAGCTTTCGTGCCTGAAAAGGGAACCGGAATATAAGCCACTCGTATTGTCGTAGTAAGGATTACTTCATGTTCGCCTTTAGAAAGTCCACCTTGCTGTATAATTCGAACTGTGCCCTGTTCGCCGTACTCCCATTTATATGTGGTTACTGTCTCTAACTCGCTTAAAGTAAAGAAATCTTTACCATCCGGACTGAATCTAATATTGTCCCTTGGTACTTCAATACCATCAACTACTACTTTTATATCATGTATCATGGAACAAGGAATTCCACGATAATAGGTAATCAATGTTTGTAGTTCAAAACCTATCGTTTGATTATTTTGAACTACATTCTTACAAGTCCCTTCCGTGAATACATATGTATCAAACATTTCAAATCCTCCTATTCACATAAATACTTTTTCAACATCATCTGGTGCGCCGTAACATTTTCTTTATCTCTCATTGGCATATTCGGC